>JAYUJV010000404.1:0-2446 GCA_043764975.1 Saprospirales bacterium | reverse complement strand
AAAAATATGGTTGTAAACCTACAAAACGCACTCATTGTACAACAAGAAACGCCGATATTGAAAGACGTAAATTTGCAAATAAAAGCTGGCGAATTTGTGTTTTTGATTGGCAAAACTGGCAGCGGTAAATCTTCGTTGTTGAAAACTTTATATGGAGCATTGTCGTTGCTTAATGGCGAAGGCTATGTGGCTGGCTACGACATAAAAACCATCAATAGAAAACAATTGCCTTTGTTGCGCCGCAAATTAGGAATGGTTTTTCAAGAATATAATTTATTGAGCGACCGCTCGGTGGACGAAAACTTATATTTTGTACTCGAAGCAACTGGTTGGAAAAATCAAACTGCTATGCGAACACGTGTTTTTGAGGTATTAGATTCAGTCAATTTGACTTCAAAAGCCCAAAAACGACCACACGAATTGTCTGGTGGCGAGCGACAACGCTTGGCGATTGCGAGAGCCTTACTCAATTCGCCTGAGTTGATCATTGCAGACGAACCGACAGGTAATTTAGACCCCGAAACGTCTGACGATTTGATGAGATTGTTGATTTCGCTTTCAAAACAAAACAATACGGCAGTGCTTTTCGCTACGCACGATTATCGTGTCATGGAACGTTTTCCTGCACGCACGCTCAAATGCGAAAACGGCTTATTATTAGACGAAAACATGAATTTAAGGGCATTTATGAACAATTTATAACTATTTTTAGCGTTTTGATATTTTAAATTTTATTAAAAACCAAACACTATGATAACTGAAAACAACACCAACCCACCTCAATCTAAAGTTTCATTTTTAGAAAAAAATGCGACTTTTCTCAAAGCAATCCTAATCTTTTTTTTATTGGCTATTTTGACTATTCCTCAAAATATGGTCAATAGTCTGATTTGGGAAAGACAAGCCAATAAAAGTACGGCACAATACGAAGTCAGCCAAAAATGGGGCGATCAACAGACGCTTGTTGGGCCGATTGTGAGTGTACCTTATGTTGAATTTTATAGAGAAGACACGTCTAAAGTCTTTCAAAAAGTAATCAAATTTGCGCATTTTTTGCCAGAGGAATTGAATATAAAAAGCGAGCTTTTTCCTGAAAAAAGACATCGAAGCATCTACGAAATCATCGTTTATACCTCAAAAATGCACATAGAAGGTTATTTTGACCGTTTCAATGTCGCGTCATTAGGCGTTCCGAAAGAAAATATTTTATGGAATTACGCCTCACTTTCGGTAGGCATGAACGACCTTCGTGGCATCGAAGAACAAGTCGTGATGAATTGGAACAACCAAAAAATTTCGTTTAATCCTGGCATGGAATCGAATGATGTGATTGGCAACGGAATATCGAGTAAAGTTCCGATTAAGGCATATACGGACACCACTAGCAAGCGATATACATTTTCTTTCGATTTGATTTTGAAAGGATCGGACAATCTGAATTTTGTGCCAGTAGGCAAAGTCACAAACGTAAATATGGTTTCGGCTTGGCCTTCGCCAAAATTTGATGGTGCATTTTTGCCTGATACAAATTCTGTTAATGCCAATGGTTTTACGGCCAATTGGAAAGTGCTACACGTCAATCGTAGTTTTCCGCAATATTGGTTGGGTAGTATGTCACTTTATCAAGCCAGTTTTGGCGTCAATTTATTGTTACAAATCGACAATTATAAGCAATCGGATCGCGCTGTGAAATATTCATTTATCTTAATTTCGCTTACATTTGCAATGTTTTTCTTTATAGAAATGCTCAATAAACGCAAAATTCACCCATTTCATTACATTTTGGTAGGTTTAGGACTTTGTTTATTTTTTACCTTATTGATTTCAATTTCCGAACATTTGGCTTTTTCGTATGCTTACATCATCGCTATGTTAATGACAGTCGGCCTTATTTATTGGTACACAAACAGTATTTTGAATGATCAGAAATTGTCAAAAATGGTTGCTGCGGTTTTGGGATTGTTGTATCTTTTTGTGTTCGTGATTGTACAATTAGAAGATTACGCGCTCTTGGTTGGTAGTTTAGGACTTTTTGCAGCCTTGGCAACCATCATGCACTTTTCAAGAAAAATAGATTGGTACGGCAATGAATAGTTTTTGTAAAATATTGATAATCAATGTTTTATAAAGTTATTGCAAATTAAAAAGGTCGAAACGTTACTACGTTTCGACCTTTTTAATTTAAACATTTAGGAGGTCTTTTTAAACTTACCGCACTAGCATCACATCGCCTTTTAAGGTCTTCGATTCTGTTTTTCCTAGATATTCATACTCAAAATCCAAAACATAAACGAAGGTTTCGGTGTTCATGGGTTTGTTCCGAAAAGTGCCATCCCAACGTGCTTCGGGGTCGTTGGATTCAAATATTTTTTCGCCAGTTCTATCATATAATTGTAGATGAAAAAACGAAGGCTTGTATGTCAAATATATCTGAAATTGATCATTC
>JAYUJV010000403.1:0-2446 GCA_043764975.1 Saprospirales bacterium | reverse complement strand
CAAATACCATTCACATCCAAGGTCGGGCGAATAGATGTACGCTCCAAGGTTGTGTAACCTTTTTCGCCGTATATATCTTTTATTTTAAGTTCTTTTTTGTAGGCCTTCAAGCTAAACGGCGCTTTGTTCATTTCAGCACGTTCGGCATCTGTTATCTCCACCACATCATCGTATAAACCTGGTATTGTGATGTGATTTTTTTTGTCGTGCATCGAAGCAATCATCTTACACAACACATTGATTGGGTTCGCCACCGCGCCACCATATACGCCTGAGTGTAAATCACGATTTGCGCCAGTTACTTCTACTTCGAGGTAACTCAAACCACGCAAACCAACTGTAATCGAAGGACAATCGTTGGCAATAATCGAAGTATCGGAAACCAAAATCACATCGCAAGCCAATTTTTCTTTGTTGGCATTACAGAATGGGCCGAGGTTATTCGAGCCAACTTCTTCTTCGCCTTCTATCATGAATTTCATGTTGCAAGGCAAATTTCCATTGCGATTCATGGCCTCGAATGCGCAAATGTGCATCCAAACTTGACCTTTATCGTCGCAAGCGCCACGTGCATATATTTTTCCTTTCTTAATCACTGGCTCAAACGGCGGACTTGTCCACAATTCGAGAGGATCGGCAGGTTGCACGTCGTAGTGACCATACACCAATACCGTTGGCAATTTCGGATCTATGATTTTATCGGCATACACGATAGGGTAGCCTGCCGTTTGGCAAAGCTCCACATTGTCTGCACCAGCAGCTTCGAGAGCTGCTTTTATGTAGTCAGCCGTGCGCAATACATCAGCTTTATATTTTGGATCCGCACTCACCGAAGGTATGCGAAGACAATCCATTAAACCTTTCAAATAGCGATCTTTATTGGCTACTATATGATCTTGAACTTGTTGCATTTTATAGCTATTTTTCTTTTTTGTAAAATAAGACCACAAAGATATTTATTTTTTAAAAATAATAGGATTTTAAAAATAAAAAGTATGTGGATTAGTTTTTTCGATTTTTCTAAATTTTATTTCTTCAATTGCTTGCGCATTGCTTCTAATTCTTTCAAAAGTTGTTCCGATTTGTTTTTTTAAGTAAACTTACTATCGTAGCAATCTATTTTTTACTAAAAAAAGGCGTTGTCTAATTCTACTTTAGCACTCTGTTTTTTATTATTTTAAAAGTAGATTTCGATGTAACGCTGTCAGGGGTTTAAAACCCTGACAGCGTTTGGAAACCAGTAATTTTCCCAGACTGCCAAAGTAGAACTAAGTTATTATTTTAAATTTTATGCAAATTTAGCTTTTTTTATTAATTTATACAAATTTAGCCTTTATTTCAGTCATTCGTTAGTTCAATCGCTGATTGAAGGTGTTTAGTATTATTAATTTGCAAGTATTACACGCCCAATTACCAATTGGGCGCACGTTGCGAGTATCAAATCGCCCAATTATCAATTGGGCGCACGTTGCGAGTATCAAATCGCCCAATTACCAATTGGGCGCACGTTTTCATTAAAAAGGACTTTTATAAGCAGGATTTTGCACAAAATCATTGTCTGTAAGCGTTTTTAAAAATGCCAACAACTGTGCTTTTTGCTTTTTTGTCAATGGAATATAAACATTATTCGGTAATTTAGTACCCACTTGAGTAATGAGCGGATCTACGTTTTCGGCATATTTGCCGCCCGAAGCGTAGTGGTCGATAACTTGCTCCATGGTCTGAAAACGGCCATCGTGCATATAAGGTGCTGTGAGCATAGCGTTGCGCAAAGTCGGCGTGCGAAACTTGCCATTATCTGTCAGTTTGCCTGTTACTTTTCCGAGTCCTTTGTCCTTAAAATCTGCCAAATTATTGACTTCATCGAGGCCATTGTTGCGGAATATGTTATCTGTAAATTGGTCGCTTGGCGAGTGACAATGTCCGCATTGTGCATCTGGGATTTTGCCTTCGGGGTCATTGTTGAAAAACAAATAATATCCGTACAATTCATCGTCTGTATAGTCTATTTCGGAACGCAAAAACTTGTCGAATCTTGAATTTTTGCTCACAATCGTGCGCTCGAATTGAGCCATCGCTTTGGCAGCCAATTCTTTCGTGATTTCTGTTTTGGAAGAGATGCCGAACGCTTCGCGAAACAGCGTTGGATATTTTTTGTGGCGCTTCAATTTCGCCACCACATTTGGCCAAACCTCTCGGAGTTCGTTGCCGTCTTCGATAGGCTGCAAGGCTTGTTCTTCGAGCGTTTTTGTGCGCCCGTCCCAAAACAGTCCTTTCTGATGAAAACCAACATTCACGAGCGACATAGAACTACGGCTGCCAGTTCGTCCACCAACGCCAGAGCTGATGGCGGCATTGTCCGTAAATCCGCCTGCTTGCAAGTGGCAGCTACTACATGATATTGTACTATCTAATGACAAAATCGGGTCATAAAACAACATACGAC
>JAYUJV010000402.1:0-2448 GCA_043764975.1 Saprospirales bacterium | reverse complement strand
AGTAAAATACAAAAGATTGAGCATTTGAAAATAAATTGAATTGGTTTCATTTGGTTCATTTTTAGGTTTGTGATTATTTTTATATTTAACGCATACTTTTATGCGTATGTTTTATGTAATTGTATTATTTTTACAAAAAAAACACTAAACATCTAATTAAAAAACAACGTGGAAAACAAAAAAAATAAACTCAGCGATTGGCTCGAAAGGCTGCAACAAGAAAGCTGGCAACTCGAATTGCTGATTTCAGGATTTTTACTTTCGATGCTACTCACAGCAAGAGAATACGTAAATCAATCGCTCTGCGAAAGCAATGACTTGCTGATAGGTAACACCGAAGGTGCTATTGTGTATTTCCTGATGGTGGTTGGCTTTTTTACCATTAGTATCTTGATTATCAACCTAATATGTCATGTAGGCTTGCGTAGTTTGTGGATTGGCGCAATTGGCCTGCGTAATATATCAGGCGAAATAGACCTCGAAAACATAAAACTAAGTCCACGATTCAGAACTTATCTCCAAAAAAAACTACCTACATTCGATGGCTTCATAGAGCAATTAGAGAACATTTGTTGCCTGATTTTTGCCTTCACTTTCTTAATTATTTTTTCGATCTTGTCCTTTTTTATCGTCATAGTCATCAGTGGTTTTATCGTTTATACAATCGTAGAACTACTCCGAAAAATACCAGGCGCAAAAGAAATCATTCGCTACCCGATCCTCATATTTATGATATTTTATGGCCTAATGGGGCTGTTGTATATGATAGATTTTGTTAGCCTTGGCAAAATAAAACAAATAAAATGGTTCAGTCGGTTTTACATGCCTTTCTATCGGTTTTTTAGCGCAATTTCGCTTGCAAGGGTTTATCGTCCGCTGTATTACAACATGATTGACAATAAACTTGGCCGACGCGTCATGCTGTTTATCATTCCGTATTTGGGTATTCTTTCCTTGATTTCTATGATAACTTTTAATGGTGTCAAGTATTTTCCGCTACACAGTAGTCCGAACAAAATCAGTAATTATAATTATGAAAACCTAAGTGACAACAAAGGCAAAATAGATGGCATTACGCTTTCGCAAAAATATTATGACGAGCAAGATTTTATGGAAATATTTGTACCGTTGAACATTTTTGTACCAAAATTCAAGTACAAAGCCTGTGCAAATGACCTACAAAAAAACGAAGTCGGCTTAAAAATTGATTTTCTTGATGGTGGCGATGAAGATCACAACCCGTCAAACGTTCAACAACATGATTTGGCGCTCAAGTACAACTTAGACAGCCTTGCTACGCTAAAACATAAAGCCGATTTGAATCAAATACAATGTTTGGCTTCCCATTTTGAGGTCTATATTGCCGATAGTTTGCAGCAAAAAGTGTCGTATGATTTTTATAAACATCCAAAATCAAAACAAAAAGGCATCTTGGCTACTGTTGATATTCTTTCGCTCAAAAGAGGTAAATATTTTTTGGATTTTAAAGTAAAAGACAGCACCAATGCAATCATGCAACGCTTCACGATACCATTTTGGAAACGCTAATTTTTTATTTCAAAATGGCTATTTATTGTTCAATTATAGTTTTACTTTTCACGCTACAAACTGTGTTATAAATAATCTTAATTTAGATAATTTTTCAACACGAATTTTACACGAATTAACGAATTTACACGAATCGTAGATTAAAATTCAATTACACAAATTATTGAAACTAAAGTTTCAATTTTGAGCTCAGCAAAATATAGAAAAATTAAATTTACACCGTATTTACTGTTCTAAAAAATTCAAAAAATCGTACCTTTGTATTTTTAAAAATTAAACATTTATCTTGGATTCACATCGCATACTGCTCATCACGCCGCCTTTTACGCAACTCAATACGCCGTATCCAGCTACGGCATATCTAAAAGGTTTTTTGAATACGAAAGGCATTGTTTCGTATCAAGTCGATTTGGGTATGGAGGTCATTTTGTATCTTTTTTCAAAAAAAGGCCTTTCCGAAATGTTCGATTATCTGGACACGTTGGATATTGAAATCTCGGACAATAGTTTTCGGATATTTTCACTCCGCGAAGATTATTTGGCTACTATAGACCAAGTTATTCGGTTTTTGCAACACAAAAATCCGACCCTTGCGCACAGCATCTGTTCGCGTACCTATTTGCCCGAAGCCACGCGCTTCCAGACCCTCGATGATATGGATTGGGCGTTCGGTTCTATGGGCTTGCACGACAAGGCGCGACACTTCGCCACGCTATACCTCGAAGACCTTTCTGACCTCATCAAAGAAGCGATAGATCCGCATTTTGGTTTTAGCCGATATGCCGAACGATTGGGCAGAACCGCCAGCTCATTCGATGAACTCCACGAAGCGATATTGAGCGATAACTCATTCATTAGCAATGTCTTGCAAAATATATTGAGCGAAAAAATAAAACAATT
>JAYUJV010000401.1:0-2449 GCA_043764975.1 Saprospirales bacterium | reverse complement strand
GCGAGCATCGCTTGTGTCGTGGACGAGTTTGGCTCTACGACTGGCATCATCGCGATGGAAGACATCATGGAGCAAATTTTTGGCGACATAGACGACGAACACGACCACGAAGACTATATCGAAACCATCGTTTCGGATCACGAGTACGTATTTTCTGGTCGTTTGGATATCGATTACCTCAACGAAAAATACAACCTCGATTTACCCGATGATGGCGATTATTCGACCTTGTCTGGCTATATCGTGATGACCATCGGCACAATACCTGAGCAAGATGCTGCTTTCGAACTCGAAGGTTATCGCTTCGTCATGGATTCGGTCAGCGAAAAGAAAATAGAATTGGTGCGGATTATTCGCATCGTAGATGATTTGTAGGGTTTTAGTTAAATTGGTTAAATTGGTTAAATTGGTTAAATTGGTTAAAATAGTTGAATTGGTTTAATAGTTAAATAGGCAGTTTTGTAGATTAGTGTTTGTTCAAAATCTTGATTATCAATGATTTATGAAAATTTAGTAAAAGTGGCAGATGCTACTTTACGTTATATTTTACTCTACGATTCGTGCTTTTTATTTATAAAAATATTCGATAAAATTTGATTCGGATTTAGTATTTTTATTCGTGTATTCGTGGCTAAAAAACACTTTATGAGATATTTTTTAGCCACGAATACACGAATATTTAACTTTACAGCGTAATAATGAAAACGAATGTTATTTTACAAATAAAATAATTTCACTAATCGGAGTTCTCCGAAGTTTTCAGTATTTTTATAAAAAATTGTATTAAAAATAAAAAATCAAAATTTTAGATGCTTAATCTGCGCGCTTTGCGCAGCTACGTGAAAAAAACAATTGCCGAATGAGATTTGAAGTTAAAAGTCAATTCGCTATTTTTTAGAACTAATCGACTAACTGACTAACCGACAAAAAGGACAATGATTTAAAATATGAACTTGAAAAAATATAAAGTAAAAGAAATTTATTACACTTTGCAGGGCGAAGGCGCACATACTGGCCGACCTGCCGTTTTTTGTCGATTCACTGGTTGTAATTTGTGGAGTGGGCGAGAAGAAGATCGCGAAAAGGCCGTTTGTCAATTTTGTGATACGGATTTTGTAGGTACAGATGGCGAAAATGGAGGTCGATACACCGCCGAAACCTTGGCTGCAAAAGTAGCGGCTTTGTGGGGCAATTTGTCGGAAGGTACGCCTTATGTTGTTTGTACTGGCGGCGAACCACTGTTGCAACTCGATGAGGAAATGATTGATGCTTTTCATGCACAAGGCATAGAAGTTGGCGTAGAAACCAACGGCACAATCGCTGCACCAAAAGGTCTGGATTGGATTTGTATGTCGCCAAAAGCTGGTTCCGAAATCGTATTGACCAAAGGCCACGAACTGAAATTGGTTTATCCACAATCCACCGCTATGCCCGAACGATTTGTGAACATGGACTATCAATATTTCTATTTGCAACCTATGGATTCGCCAACACAACAAGCCAATATAGAGGCAAGTGTTGCATATTGTCGTGCGCATCCGCAATGGCGATTGAGCATACAGACGCATAAGTTGTTAAATATTCCATAAATCCTGTTTTGCTTAAAATTGTTTTTGGATATTTGGAGTTATAAAATAAGAAGGTTTACTTTTTGTAAGAATCAAAACTTTATTAAAAACCATTAAATACATTTTAAAAATGAAAAAATATATCGTAATTGCTTGTTTATCAATATGTTGCGTATTGGGTTTGAAGGCTCAAAACGAAGATTTTAAGCATAATTTTTCGTTGGGCGTTGGCACGAACGTATTTCAATTGGCGAGTTATTCAGCGCAATTACTGCCAGCAAGTGTTCGCAACAATGCTACGTTTCATGCCACGCCATCGTTCTTAATCAACTATGATTATGCTTTCAACAATCGTTTTAGCCTTGGTGCAGGGTTGGGCGTGACGAATGGTAATGCAAATTATCAAGATGCGTTTCAGGTACTGGGCAAGACTATTTCTGGCGCAGTTCGAGTAAGTTATACACGTATTCCTGTTCAGGTGCGAGGCTTATTTCATTACGTAAACAACGAGCGTTGGGATATATATTCTGGTTTGAACGTTGGCGCTTCGATCTGGAGAACCAAAATAAGTGGTACGGGCAGTGCGAACATAAAAGATCTTAATAGTCAAGATTTGCAAAAAAACCTAAGAGGCGTGCCATTAGGTGGCACGTTTGTGGCCTTGCAAGTTATCGGATTTGGGATTCGTTACAACGTGACAGACAACATCGGCGTCGGTGGCGAAGTCGCTATTGGCCCACCATCTTACCTTAGTTTGAGGGTCAATTATCGTTTGGCTTCGCTTGGCGAAAGGTAAAATACGGAATTATCGATTAAAAATTGCAAATACCTAAAAGACGTTACTGACACTTTTAGAGTGTCGGTAACGTGATAAACTTAGT
>JAYUJV010000400.1:0-6522 GCA_043764975.1 Saprospirales bacterium | reverse complement strand
CTATGACGGCGCAAGCTGGTGGCGCACAACGTATCGAATTTTGTAGCGGATTAGAACTTGGTGGACTCACGCCAAGTGCAGCGCATTTGCAGATTGCGCGCGAGCGATTACACATCAATATAAGTGTGCTGATACGCCCACGTGCAGGCGATTTTTTGTATAGCGAACTCGAGTTTGAAACGATCTTGAAAGACGTTGAATATTGTAAACAGCTTGGTATAGATGGCGTTGTGGTTGGATGTCTTCGCCCCGATAATACGTTTGACGAAGTACAAATGCAAGCAATAGCAGCCATAGCTGGAAATATGGAACTCGTGTCGCATCGCGCTTTTGATGCCACGCCAAACCCATTCGAGGCCATGGAAACACTTATCGGCTTAGGTTATCATCGGATATTGACCTCTGGTCAAGCCAATGTTGCGCTTGATGGGATTCCTGTTTTGAAGCAACTCGTTGATTTGGCGAAAGCAAGAATCGACATCATGGCAGGTAGCGGCGTGTTGGCGACCAATATCGAACAATTAGCGCACACTACTGGCGCAAAAGATTTTCATAGTTCCTTCAAAAGAGGCGTAAAAAGTGCTTCGGAACAGCATAAAAACCAGAATCAATACAACAACAGCCGCGTGTTGGATTATTTTGAAACAGATTTGGCGCAAGTTCAAGCCGCGGTTGAGGTTTTGAAAAAATTAGAAAATTAAAAATTAAAAATATTATTTTTTAGTATTTTTATTGCCTAATAAAAAATTAATAAAATCCTTGCGTATCTTTGCAAAACTTTTCTAATTATGAGTGATGCAACGCAACAAGCTGCTGTGCTTTTATTGGCCGATGGAACGGTGTTTCATGGTCGCGCCGCAGGTAAAATAGGCACTAGTGCTGGAGAAATCTGTTTCAATACTGGCATGACTGGCTACCAAGAACTATTCACAGACCCCTCTTATTTCGGTCAATTGATGGTCACGACCAGTGTTCACATCGGTAATTATGGTGTAAAAACCACCGATGTCGAAAGCGATTCTATTAAAATTGCAGGTTTGATTTGCCGCAATTTTAATGTAGAATATTCTCGCCCAATGGGCAATGATTCAATCCAAAATTATTTTGAAGCTGAACAACTCGTCGGCATTTGCGACATTGATACTCGTGCCGTGGTGCGTCATATCCGTAGCAAAGGCGCAATGAATGCCATTATTAGTTCAGAAACAACTGATATACAAGTACTTACGCAGCGACTGAAAAACGTACCAAGCATGGTAGGTTTAGAGTTGGCTTCAAAAGTAAGTACAACGGAGGCTTATACGATGGGCGAAGCTACGGCTACTTACAAAGTTGCAGTATTAGATTTTGGCGTAAAGCAAAATATTTTACGCTGCTTTGTAGCACGCAATTGTTACTTGAACGTATTCCCAGCCGATACGCCGTTTGAAACCTTGCGCGCTTGGAATCCCGATGGCTATTTCCTATCAAACGGCCCAGGAGATCCAGAGCCTTTGACAAATGCCATCGCTACCACAAAGCAAATATTGGCACATAACTTACCGCTTTTCGGAATATGTCTTGGACATCAATTATTGGCGTTGGCCAATGATATTCCGACTTACAAGAT
Source organism: Saprospirales bacterium (assembly GCA_043764975.1). Taxonomy (GTDB): domain Bacteria; phylum Bacteroidota; class Bacteroidia; order Chitinophagales; family Saprospiraceae; genus JAYUJV01. The sequence goes on along the minus strand of JAYUJV010000400.1, from coordinate 4,913 downwards.
GCACAATGGGCATCGAGGTCTTAACCATCCAGTAAAAAATTTGGCGACAGGAATTTGTGAAATTACTTCTCAAAACCATGGTTTTGGTGTCAATCCGGAAGCCTTACGGAAAAATAGCGATAAAATCGAAATCACACATATCAACCTAAATGACGACACTATAGAAGGCATCAGAGTAATTGGTAAACCAGCATTTTCGGTGCAATATCACCCCGAAGCTGGCCCAGGTCCACACGATTCTCGATATTTATTCGACCAATTCATCGATTTAATGGCAACGGCTAAAGCATCGTAAAGTGTTATTGGTATAAAATTTAAACTCAAAGCCTACAACATAAGGCAAAATTTATTATTTTTACACCCCACTAAAAAATTATCAGGTAAAAAGTGTTTTATGAAAGCCTATCATAAAACGAAAAAATGTTATAAAAATGGAGCTAATAGAGCGTATTCAGAAATATTTATTTGCAAGAGCGTTAAAAAAAGATACTTATACAGTTGGACAAGCGCGTAAGGCTTTCTCTTGGTCGGATATGAAAAACATCAATATTTTGTTTGATGCAACTAACCCAACCGAGCGTGAAGTAGTACTTCAATATGCCGATCGTTTGCGTCAGCAAGGAAAAGTGGTGCGTGTATTGGCGTTCATAAACGATAAATTAGAGCATAGTGAATTGCCTTTTTCGCACTTTACACTCAAAGATTTGACTTGGACAAGCACCGTCAAAAAAGGAGCGACACGTGTAGAAGAGTTTTTGACACAACAACCAGACTTGCTCATTAGTCTTTTTTCTGGCGAAAGCCAAGCCCTTTCTTATTTGACGATGCGCGCCACAGCAACTTACAAAATCGCCCCTTTCGGCGGTGGCGAAGCCCTCAATACCGACTTGATGTTCAAATCGAACGGGAACAATGTGGTGACAAGCCTAATCAAGCAAATCGAACAATTTACAACAAAGATTAGCCAAAAAAAACATGAACTTGCGGTCTAAATTTATAGGCACAGGCGTTGCCATCGTTACCCCTTTCACCATAAACGGATCCATAGATTGGCTAGCGCTTGAGCATACAATCGAACACATCATAAACGGTGGTTCGGAGTACATCGTGTCGTTGGGTACAACTGGCGAAGCCATTACGTTGAGTACCAACGAGTGCCGAGAAGTATTTGCTTTTACGAAAGAAAAAGTGAACGGTCGTGTACCTTTGGTAGCAGGTTTATTTGGTTCAAACAATACACAAACCGTACTCGAACGCTTCCGAAACTACAATCTGGAAGGTTTCGATGCTGTGCTTTCGAGTAGTCCAGCATACAATAAGCCTTCGCAAGAAGGTATTTATCAGCATTATATGAAAATGGGCGAGGTCACGCCGTTGCCAGTTATCATATATAATGTGCCTGGTCGCACTGGCTCGAATGTGAATGCACAGACGATAGCACGTGTTGCACACGGCAACGAAAATTTTTTTGCTGTAAAAGAAGCGACAGGAAATATGCAACAAGGTGCAGAGATTCTGAAACTTGCACCAAAAGATTTTCTTTTGCTTTCGGGCGACGACCCAACTGCTTTACCTTTGATTGCGTTGGGTGGCAAAGGTGTGATTTCGGTCATTGCCAACGCTTACCCACGTGCATTTTCGGATATGATTCGTGCTTGTTTGCACAACGACTGGGACACTGCACGTCAGCTCAATCTGGCTCTCTTAGATGTGCATCATTGGCTGTATGTCGAAAACAATCCTTGCGGCATAAAAGCTGCTTTGGAGATATTGGGCATTTGCGAACGCCACGTTCGTTTGCCACTTGTACCTCAGTCCGATGTAAACTTTGAGCGCCTACGCGCCGAAATGGAACGTGTACAAATCGCTTTGAATCACGCTGAAGTGATTAAAAATTAAGACTTTATTTTACAAATTTTCAATAATAAAAAAGGTATAAATATTTGACAATCAAATATTTATACCTTTTTTAATTCGTTATTTCAGTAATGAAAAGATTTTTTTTATTATGTTAATTTTCTTAATTTCTTTAATTAAAAATCAATAAACCGCTTCTACAATCCTACGGATAGTGGCCACATCGCCCATCGTGTAGTAATGTAAGCAAGGTACGCCTTTTGCTTTTAGCTCTTTGGACTGTGCGATACACCACTCTATTCCGACTTCTTTGAACGCAGCATCAGTTTGTGCTTTGTGCAATTCTGAAACCAAATCTTGTGGCAAATTGATATAAAACATACGCGGAATTGACGACAATTGATAACGCTTCGTGAGTGGTTTTAGACCTGGTACTATTGGTACATTGATACCCATAGCACGACATTTGTCCACATAATTGAAGTAATGCGCATTGTCAAAAAACATTTGCGTAACGATATAATTTGCGCCAGCATCTACTTTTTGCTTGAGGTAAAGCATATCCAAATCTAAATTTGGCGCTTCAAAATGCTTTTCGGGATAACCTGCTATACCGATACAAAAATTTGATTTCTCGCCGTTCGCAATACCTGCATCTATATAATGACCGTTATTCATTTCATCGACTTGTTTCACGAGGTCGAGCGCGTATTCGTGACCGCCAGGTTTAGCGATAAACTTGCCATCAAACTTGAGTGCATCGCCACGAAGTGCGAGTATGTTGTTGATATTCAGGAAGTTAAGATCAATCAACACATCTTCAGTTTCTTCTTTCGTAAAGCCTCCACAAATCAAATGCGGAACAGCATCTACGCCGTAACGGTGCATGATAGCCGCACAAATCCCAACAGTTCCTGGGCGTTTGCGGATAGATGTTTTTTCAAAATAACCACTCGGACGGCGATTATACACGAACTCTTCGCGGTGATACGTGACATCAATAAATGGAGGTTTGAACTCCATCAATGGATCGAGCGTATCGAATATGCTTTGCATACTGCCGCCTTTGAGTGGTGGCAATACTTCAAATGAGATCAGTGAGCGATCTTTGGCATTTAAAAAATAATCGGTAACTTTCATAAATGTAATTCAGCGAATGTAATCAATTTTAAAAATATGAAAACAACTTAAAAACTTAGGTAATTTAATTAGTCGAAAGATTCTAAAATAATAATTTTTTTAATTACTCATATAAATAAGCAATTTACAATAGGCAAAAAGCAATTCAATTCGGCAAAAATATTGTCTATTGCTTATTGCATATTCATCTTGAAAATTATATAGCGTTCAGAAAATATATGACTAACTTAACTAACTAAGTTGTTACAAAACAACAATTTCGTTTACTTGTTTTCAAATATGCCACAAATTTAATACACTCAATCGTAATATTGAGTATTTTTTTTACTCAATTTGTATTTAATATTATTCTAAATAAATAAAATATTAAATTTTTTATTGCTAAAAAATAAAAATAATTTTTAACTAATTGATTATCAATATTTTACAATCCATTATCAATTATTAATTGATAATGATAAAAATAATTTTAAGAACTTATACATCGTTTAAATTTCTAAACAAAATATATTATTTCAACTAAAAGTTTGCTTTCATGATGGTAAGTCCTTCCTTTGGAGGGATTTAGGGAGGTCTTTAACTATAAAAATGGAACTTTCGTGACAGTCGCGGCTAATTTTTTATCATTGATGTTGATAAAAATTGGCGTTCCTGCTTTTGCAAAAGCCGTTGCGACGTAGCCCATACCAATCGGCTTATCTAAAGTCGGCGATTGTGTGCCTGACGTTACCGTTCCAATCACGTTGCCATCAGCATCTTCGATCAAGTAATCGTGACGCGGCACACGGCGATCTTCGAGTACGAAACCGACCAGTTTCTTCGTCAAGCCATCAGCTTTTTGTTGTCTGAAATAAGCTGCATTATTAAAGTCGCCTTTATTTAGTTTCGTAATCCAACCCAAACCAGCTTCGAGTGGAGAAGTAGTATCATTGAGGTCATTTCCGTAAAGGCAAAAACCCATTTCGAGACGCAACGTATCGCGCGCGCCAAGTCCAATTGGTTTTATATCGTAGGCTTCGCCAGCTGACATGACGGCTGCCCAAAGTGCGGGTAAATGTTGATTGTCGCAATACAACTCAAATCCGCCTGCGCCAGTATAACCCGTAGCCGAAATCAAGACATTTTCTATGCCAGCAAAAGTGCCTTTTCGGAATGTATAATAAGCGATGCTGCTCAAATTCACGTCCGTCAAAACTTGCATGGCTTCTATGGCTTTCGGGCCTTGAACAGCCAAAAGACCAGTCTTGTCGCTGATGTTAATCATACGACAATCGAAAGTGTTGTGGCTACTAATCCAGTTCCAATCTTTTTCGATATTAGAGGCATTCACGACCAGCATAAAGGCTTGCTCGCCTTCCGAACAATAGGTTTCGGGCAAGCGATAGACCAGCAAATCATCTACGATACCGCCATCGAGATTGGGCAAACACGAGTATTGCGCCTCCCAGATAGCGAGCGCCGAAGCGTCGTTGCTCGTCACTTTTTGAACCAACTCCAAGGCTTCGCGACCGCGCACGATGAACTCGCCCATGTGCGACACATCAAAAACGCCAACGCTATTGCGCACCGTATTGTGTTCTGCCTTGATGCCAGCATAAGAAATCGGCATATTGTAGCCAGCAAATTCGGCCATTTTTGCGCCAAGCGCAACGTGTATTTCCGTGAGTGGTGTATTTTGCATATTGTCTTTAATTTTTGGCAAAGGTATGAAAGAGTTTTAAATTAGGAGCGTGCAAGTAGTTTATTTTTAAAACCGTTGTTTTACAGCGTCTTTTAAATTGACTCGTTAGAGTTTAATTTATTGGAACTCTTTACTTGTCTTTTGTCACTTTTTTCCTTGATGAAAAAAGTAACCAAAAAAATCAAGTGCTCTGCATAAATTCCGTACTTTTTGCTTAAAATTACGTCGGCGCGGA
>JAYUJV010000399.1:0-6536 GCA_043764975.1 Saprospirales bacterium | reverse complement strand
GATATTAGCAAAACAAAAAGGATTTAAGGTTTTTTTATCTGATAAAGGTCAGATTCAAGATAAATATAAGGCTGAACTCGAAGCAGCAGACATCGAATTTGAGGAAGGACGGCACAGCGAAACGCGGATTTTGGAAGCCGATTTGGTTGTGAAAAGTCCTGGTATTCCTGATAAAGTGCAGTTGATTCAAGATTTGAAAGCAAAAGGGATTCCTGTATTGGGCGAAATAGAGTTTGCTTATCCATATTCGAGCGTGCCGACCATCGGCATCACTGGTAGTAACGGAAAAACGACAACTACTTTATTGACGTATCATTTGTTGCAATCGGCTGGTGTGCGTTGCGAAATGGGGGGCAATATCGGCAAAAGTTATGCAAGATTGGTAGCTGACGAAACACCGGATATACAATGGTATGTATTGGAATTGAGCAGTTTTCAGCTCGATGGTATTTTTTCATACAGTCCAGAAATAGCGATGTTATTGAACATTACGCCTGATCATTTGGACAGATACGAGTATAAATTTGAAAATTATATAGCTTCAAAATTCAGAATCGTAAAGGCGCAACACGATAGCCGTTTATTTATTTATAATGGTGACGATGCAAATGTAACTGATTATTTTGATACAAATTTTGCCCAAAAATGGGCTTACGATCCAGATTTGAGCAACCAACCTTATGCGGTTACGAAGCCGATGTACGAATCGGGCGTTTTTCACGTAAGTGGTTGGAAATCAACGATTTTTGATTTGTCAAAAACACAACTTCGTGGTCAGCATAATTTTTTTAATGCGTATTGTGCAGTTGTGGCGGTTTTAAATTCGGGTTTGGTAGAAGCCGATAAAATACAAGCTGGCTTAGAATCGTTTCGGAATGCGCCGCATAGACTCGAACCAGTGGCGATAAAAAACGGCATCGAATACATCAACGACAGCAAAGCCACCAATGTAGATAGCGTTTTTTATGCACTCGGTGCCATGACTAAACCAACGATTTTGATACTCGGCGGCGTGGACAAAGGCAATGATTATGCGCCAATTGATGCGTTAGTGAAGCAAAAAATAAAGGCCATCGTTTGTTTGGGCATCGACAATCAGAAAATTTTGACGCATTATGGCGAGTACAATATTCCGATAGTTGAAAGTTCGAGCGCAACAGAAGCCGTCGAAAAAGCAAACCAATTCGCCGTTTCGGGCGATACCGTGTTGCTTTCTCCCGCTTGTGCAAGTTTCGATTTGTTCAAAAATTATGAAGATAGAGGCGAGCAGTTCAAAGCAGCTGTACTTGCGTTAAATTAAAGAAATTAAAATAATATAATGTGTTGAAAATCAATATTTTATGTTTTTAATCTTTTTATTCAAAATCATGTTTTATACTTTTAAAATCATATTTCCTTTTAAAAAGGTCTTTTAAATAACATTTGCCTCTTATTGGTAAGTCTCTCCTTTTTTACTCCTTTCCTTTTGGGGAAGGTTGGGATGTGGTTTAGGTTTAGAGAGGTCTTTTACATAACATTTGCCTCTAAGTTAGAAGTCCCTCTTTTGGAGGGATTTAGGGAGGACTTTATTTTTTATCATGTCAGTAGCAAATAAAATCATAGCAGAGTTAAAAGGCGACAAGGCAATATGGATGATCCTCATCTTATTGTCTATGTTTTCGTTGTTGACGGTGTATAGCGCGACTGGCTCAATCGCCTACAAGGAATATGGTGGCAACACATCATGGTTTTTAATTAAGCAATTGATGTTTGTCGGCATGGGTTTATTCGTAACTTACTTGTTTTATTTAATGCCATACACTCGGTTTTCGCAATGGGCGCCTATATTATTGGCCATTACGATACCATTATTGGCATTTACATTGTTATTTGGGTTGAACATAAATGGTGCGCGCCGTTGGATTGCAATACCAGGAATTGGACTTTCATTTCAAACCTCTGAGTTGGCAAAAATCGTGTTGGTTATGTTCACCGCGCGGTCAATATCGGCAAAACAAGAGAATATCAGAGATTTTGCAAGTGCATTTATACCAATTATTTTACCAATTATTGTGGTTTGTGGATTGATTGCACCAGCCGATTTATCGACATCTATGATCTTATTTGTAACGTGTTTCTTGATGATGTTCGTTGGACGTATTGCTATAAAATATATCTTTACCTTGATTATATCAGCCGTTTTTGCATTTGCATTACTGATTTTGGTGGGCAGTTATTTCCCCAATTATGTCCGAACCACAACTTGGATTCAACGCGTGCAAGACTTCGTGGAAGATACGGACGGCACATATCAAGTGCAACAAGGCAAAATGGCGATGTCGCGTGGCGGCGTGATTGGCTCTGGCCCAGGCAATAGTTTACAACGCAATTATTTACCTTCGCCTTATTCAGATTATATATATGCCATCATCATCGAAGAATACGGTTTAGTCGGTGGCTTTGTGATATTGGGACTGTATGTGCTACTTTTTGTACGGATTGTCGCCTTAGTCACCAAAAGCCCAAAGACATTTGGGGCAATGCTCGCCATCGGATTGGGCTTGCTCATCACGATTCAGTCCTTAGCCAATATGGCAGTTTCGGTACATTTAGTGCCAGTTACAGGTCTTACTTTGCCGATTGTGAGTATGGGCGGAACGTCCATGTTGTTCATGAGTGCAGCTATGGGCATGATTTTGAGCGTGAGTAGATACGTAGAACGTGAAGCAAATATCGTGAATCTCGATGAATAGTTTTTTTCTCTCAGATATTTTTTCTCTCACAGAAAAAATTTCTCTCACAGATTACACAGATTTACACAGACGTTATTATTTTAATTTTCTTAATTCCTTTAATTTTTTTAATTTTAAGAAAACACAGACATATATTATTTTAATTTTCTTAATTTCTTTAATTTTTTAATTTTAAAAAAACGGGAGATATTATTTTAATTTTCTTAATTCCTTTAATTTTTAACTTATCTCATCTGTGAAAATCTGTGTAATCTGTGAGACACCTTTTTAACATACTGTGAGACACCTTTTTAAAAAAGAAATCAATTGAAAATAATCATAAGCGGCGGCGGTACTGGCGGCCATATTTTTCCAGCCATTGCAATAGCAGACGAACTTCGCCGACAGCGGCCAGAGGTAGAAATCTTGTTTGTAGGTGCGCAAGGGAAAATGGAAATGGAGCGTGTACCGAAAGCTGGATATGAAATCGTAGGTTTACCAGTCGTTGGTTTTCAGCGCAAATTGACATTTAAAAACTTACTTTTTCCTTTTAAATTAGTCAATAGTCTTTGGCAAGCGGTCAAAATAATTAGAAAATTCAAACCCGATGTTGCGGTTGGAGTAGGCGGATATGCATCTGGACCTACGCTCGAAATCGCGATGCGCTTAGGCGTGAAAGGTTTGATACAAGAGCAAAATTCGTATGCTGGCGTCACGAATAAGATTTTAGGAAAAAAAGTAAACAAAATTTGTGTCGCTTATGACAATATGGGGCAGTTTTTTCCTTCCGAAAAAATCGTAATTACAGGCAATCCAGTGCGGGCGGATATTGGTATCAATGCCATTGATAAATCAAGCGCCATAAAGCAATTGGGTTTTGATGCCTCAAAAAAAACGGTATTGTTGATTGGTGGCAGCTTAGGCGCAGCTTCGCTCAATGCCGCAATGGACTCGAATTTAGCATTAATAAAATCAAGACCAGATGTTCAATTTTTTTGGCAATGCGGTAAAATATACATCGAAAAATATTCAAAAACGGCAACAGCAGCGTTACCAAATGTAAAAATACAGGCTTTCGTGGACGACATGAAAGTTGCTTATGCCGCAGCAGATGTTGTGATTAGTCGAGCTGGTGCATTGAGTATCAGCGAATTGTGTTTAGTTGGCAAACCAGTGATTTTAGTACCTTCGCCGAATGTGTCCGAAGACCACCAAACAAAAAATGCAATGTCACTTGTGAACAAAAATGCCGCTTTGCTCGTAAAAGATGCAGACGCAAGTACCGACATGATTGTAAAAACATTACAACTCATTGATAATCAGTTGCTTTGCGCTGAATATTCTAAAAATATATTAAATTTGGCAAAGCCAAACGCTGCAAAAGACATTGTAGCAGAAATTTTAAACATGATATGAACGTAGATTTTCAAAATATTAGAGTCGTTTACTTTATCGGAATTGGTGGGATTGGAATGTCTGCCATCGCACGTTTTTTCAACGAACGCGGTGTAGAAGTGCATGGTTACGACAAAACAGAAACCGCTTTGACAAAGAAATTGGTCGAAGAAGGAATGAAAATTCACTACACAGATGATGTTTCGTTTATTCCTAAAACGACCGATTTGGTGGTTTATACGCCAGCCGTACCGAAAGACCATTCTGAGCTACTTTATTTTCAGAAACGAGGCAATGAAGTCTTGAAGCGTTCGCAAGTTTTGGGTTTTATTAGCAAAAATTTTAAGACGATTGCTGTTGGCGGTACGCATGGCAAAACAAGCACAAGCTCGCTTGTGACGCATATTTTGAGGGTTGGCGGTACGGATTGTATCGCATTTTTGGGCGGCATTGCCGAGAACTATGCCTCGAATTATATAGCAGGAAAAGGCAAATGGATTGTGGTCGAAGCTGATGAATATGACCGTTCGTTTTTGCAACTTTACCCAACTATTTCGATAGTGACGAGCATGGATCCAGACCATTTGGACATATACGGTACGGAAGAAGAAATCGTAAAAACATACAATCAATTCGCGAATCAATCCAAAGAATATGGTGTGGTATTGACGGTTGACGGATTGCCACTTGAGATAGAGCCGCGTTATGAAAACAAAATATTCAAGAAAACGTATGGTGTAGATAACGGAAATTTTAAGTCCGAAAACATAAGATTTGAAGATGGATTTATCGTTTTTGATTTTTCGAGTCCACTCGGAAAGCTCCCAAATTTGAAATATACGCAACCAGGAAAACACAATATCGAGAACGCAACGGCAGCAATTGCGGTCGCTCAACACGTTGGCGTGGACGAAGAAAAGATACGCGAAGCCTTAATGAGCTTCAAAGGTGTGAAAAGACGTTTCGATATTGTGTATCGTAGCGAGAATGTCACATATATCGATGATTATGCGCATCATCCGACTGAGTTGAAGGCGGCGATAAGCGCAGCTCGAATGTTGTATCCGACGAAGAAAATAACGGGAATCTTCCAACCACATTTGTATTCTCGCACGCGAGACTTCCAAGATGGCTTTGCAGAAGCACTCGATATGCTCGATGAAATATTGCTTTTGGACATTTACCCTGCACGTGAATTACCGATTGACCATGTCACATCCGAGATTATTTTTGATAAAATGAAAAATAATAATAAGAAAATGGTAAATAAATCAAATTTAATGGAGATTTTATCACAATATAATGTAGAAATATTATTATCTTTGGGCGCAGGTGACATTGATAAGTTTGTTCAGCCAATTCAGGCTTGGCTCGAAGAAAAATATTAGGTAAACTATTGATTATCAATACTTTTATATAATTATTTTTAACATACGTACTTTGACAACATATTGTTATGAAATTTATTTTTATACAATATTACGTATTAATAAAAATATTTATACCAAAATAAAAGTAAATTGAAGATTGGTATGATACGATAAAAAATGGCACTAAAAATAAAGGGAGTTTATGTACGTATCGCTTGGGTAGTTTTTATCCTGCTCGTATTTATCGGAATACTGACAGCCGTTTCCCATAAAAAAAAGTCAGTAATTGAGGAACTTAAAGTAAACATACAACCAATTGACGGAGAATTCGCACTTCTAACCTCGCAAGAGATAGACAATTCAATCGTAAAATCGTTGGGACTTAACATCAAAGGTATGGCCATTGGCAAACTCGACGTAGGACGTGTTGAGGCTATTGTCAATGAAAATCCCTATGTTGCCAAAGCAAATGCTTTCGTGAATGCAAACAATCAGCTCGAAGTGAACATCACTCAACGTATGCCGATTTTGCGTATCATGGATGCCAATGGAAATCAATATTACTTGGATAATGACGGTCACAGAATCCCGTTTTCTAAGTCATATTCACCACGTGTGATCATCGTTTCGGGCAGCTTGCCACCTTACGATATTGAGTTCCAGACAGCAGGAAAAAGTATGCTTTTAGATGTGTTTACACTCTCAAAATATATTCAAAAAAATGAGTTTCTGAATGCCATGATTAGTCAAGTGCATGTAAACGGACTCGGAGATATATTGTTGATTCCGCAAATCGGACAACAGAAAATATTGTTTGGAAACATAGACAACATGGAAGAAAAATTTCATAGACTCGAAGTGTTTTATAAAGAAGGAATGAGTACCGTCGGTTGGGGCAAATATAGCACACTCGATGTACGTTTTAAAGGACAAGTTGTATGTAAATAAATATTTTTTATTTTATAAATCATTGATTATTAATAAATTATAGTTCTTTTAATTTTTTGGGAAATAAATAGTGAAGTAAGTTTTTTGTATTAGTCAAAAAGTATTAAGTATT
>JAYUJV010000398.1:0-6541 GCA_043764975.1 Saprospirales bacterium | reverse complement strand
TTGCATGGGGTTATGCAAATGCAAAGGTTGCTGCTAATAGTATCACAATATCATCTGCTCCTACTACGGCTGTAGGAATGGATGGTACTAGCACAGCCGCTGCAAGTAATGCAGGTGTAACAGAAAATATTCTTTCTCTTACATCTTCTTCAGCTGCTCCACTTTCTATGATTGATACGCTTTTGCCAGTCGCAAAATCAACGTATCAAGACCTCGAAAAACTGTTGGGTGTTCAGATTTGGCACGAGCGAAATGTACTTTGGTTGCACGATTCTGAAAAAGAACACAACGAATGGGTGGCGCGCTGTGGCGCAGAAGATTTGAAGCCATTTATTGCCTATCCAGCGGACGATTCGGCAGCAAAACCTTACTTGAAACCTTATTTCGATAGTGGCGAAGTGCATCAATCTGCACAAGTCGATATTCAGACTTTGGTTCGCGCTTATAAACGCTATCTTATTGATAATCAGATATTTGTGAATACAAATGGACGAAAAGATTATCATAATATTGTGGATAAGGCGTACGATTTAGTCATTTTTTGTAGAGGATATTGGGATTCGGAACATCCACTTTTTGGCGAATTACCATGGCAATCCTCAAAAGGAGAAGCCTTGACAATTGCCTTAAAAGATGCTCAATTTTCAAAGATAATCAAGCAAAATATTACGATAATACCGATGTCAAATGACACGTATTGGGCAGGTTCAAATTACAATTGGACGCTCGATAGCTTGTTACCAACAGAAGAAATGGCGCTCGAAATGAAAGGACAATTAGATGATTTATTGAACTCAGATTACGAAATCTTGGCGCATAAAGCTGCCATAAGACCAACCAATAAACACCGCGTGCCGATGATTGGTTTTCATCCTTACGAGTCAAAATACGGTATTTTTAATGGTTTGGGCTCGAAAGGCACGTCACTTGCACCATATTGGGCGGCGCATTTTGCCTCGCATATTACTCAAAAAACACCTTTAGACCCATTGGTAAATGTGGCGCAATGGTTATGATTATTTATAAAATATAATGAAAATTAAACAAAAATGTCTGAATTTAAACGCTCACTTGGCTTATTCGATGCCACATTAATTGCTGCTGGATCCATGATTGGTAGCGGTATTTTTATAGTCAGTGCCGACATTACACGTAATCTCGGTTGCGCTGGCGGCTTGATTCTCCTTTGGGTGCTGACTGGCATTATGATGATTTCGGCTGCCTTGAGTTATGGTGAATTATCGGCCATGTATCCACGTGCTGGCGGTTCGTATGTCTATCTTCGTGAGGCGTTTGGACCATTGGTTGCATTCTTGTATGGTTGGGCTTTGTTCATGGTTATTCAGACAGGAACGATAGCGGCAATCGGCGTAGGTTTTGGCAAATTTGCGGCTTATATTTTTCCGATATTAGGAGAGAAAAACTATCTAATCGGCTCAGAATCAAGTAGTTTTAAGTTGAGTGCCGCACAATTGAACTCAATATCAATCATTACCTTTTTGACATATCTGAATACAAAAGGGATTCAAAATGGGCGCATTATACAGCTTATTTTTACGGTTGCAAAAGCTGCTGGGCTTGGTTTATTGATCATTTTTGGGTTCACGGTCGCCAAAGATCCCGCGATTTGGAACATGAATTGGGCTGATGCTTTTACGATTCAAAAACTTACAATAGGTACAGATGGCTTGCTTCAAAAAACACCAATTATTGGAACTTGGGCAGTGTTGTCAGCGTTTGCGATAGCGAGTGTGGGTTCAGTTTTTTCGAGTATCGGTTGGGACAATATCACTTTTGTAGCTGGCGAAATCAAGAACCCGAAACGTAATATCGGTTTGAGTTTATTTCTAGGCGCAACCATTGTTATCATCATTTACTTGATGGCGAATTTAGTTTATTTACGCGTTTTGACGCTCGAAGGCATGGCTTTTGCGGATTCAGATCGTGTTGGTATTGCAGCTGCAAATTCGATTTTTGGCGAATTTGGCACAAAATTAATTGCTGTTTTGGTCATGATTTCTACTTTTGGTTGTATCAATGGTTGGGTTTTATCTTCTGCTCGCGTGTTTTATACAATGGCGCAAGACAAATTATTTTTCAAACAAGCAGGCGAACTCAACGAAGCTGGCGTGCCTGAAAAAGCACTTTGGTATCAATGTATATGGACTTGTGTCTTGTGTTTGAGTGGCAAATATGGTGATTTATTAGACTACGCAACTTTCATCGTTTTGATATTTTATGCGTTGGCAATCATCGCTATTTTCAGATTGCGCCGCTTATATCCAGATGCCGAACGTCCATACAAAGCCATCGGTTATCCAGTTTTGCCTATCATCTTTTTGGTTTTGACATTATGTATTTGCATACCTTTATTGGTCTATAAACCATATTATACTTGGCCAGGTTTATTGCTGGTTTTGCTCGGTATTCCAGTTTATTATCAATTGAAAAAAAGTTACAATTAGGAAATTTAATTTTAAAAAAAAATCTTAAAAAAAGTGTAAATAACTGACAGTCAGTTATTTACACTTTTTTATGAACGTTTTTTTTCTACTTACTAAAATTCGGACTCACCACCAATTCCTTAGAACCTGCTGTGTAAATATAAAAACCTTCGCCCGATTTTGCGCCTAATTTACCAGCCATCACCATATTCACGAGTAGCGGACAAGGTGCATATTTCGGATTCCCGAAGCCATCTTGCAACACACGAAGGATTGCGAGGCAAACGTCGAGGCCAATAAAATCCGCCAATTGTAACGGGCCCATTGGGTGCGCCATTCCGAGTTTCATCACAGTATCAATTTCATGCACGCCGCCGACGCCTTCAAACAAGGTATAAATCGCTTCGTTTATCATCGGCATCAAGATTCTGTTCGCCACAAAACCTGGATAATCGTTCACTTCTACTGGCACTTTACCTAGTTTTGTGGACATTTCCATGATGGTTTTGGTCGTTTCGTTGCTCGTGGCGTAGCCGCGAATGACCTCAATGAGCTTCATAATCGGCACAGGATTCATGAAGTGCATTCCGATTATTTTATCGGCACGTTTCGTGACGGCAGCGATTTTTGTAATCGAAATAGAAGACGTATTGGTAGCCAAAATCGCATTTTCAGGGGCGAACTCGTCCATTTGTTTGAAAATCTTTAATTTCAAGTCCGTATTTTCAGTTGCCGCTTCTACCACCAAATCAGCTGATTTTACGCCACTTTTCATTTCAGTAAAGCACGTAATTTGTTGCAAGGTAGCCGTTTTTTGCTCGTCACTTATCAGTTCTTTTTTCAACATTCTATCCAGATTGTTGCTGATATTTGCCAAACCTTTATCTAAAGCAGCTTGTGAAACGTCTATCAGTGAAACTTCAAAACCTTTCATGGCGAATACTTGAGCGATTCCATTTCCCATTGCGCCAGCTCCGATAACTGAAATATTTTTTATCATTTTTTGTATTTGTTTTAAAATAATTTATAAATATTTTATTTTATAAATTATTGAATTTTAATTGATTATATAATTAAAAAAGCTACTTTTATGTGTATAAATTCTTTCATGCTATGAATAGAATTTAGCTTTAATTTCAAGGCAAAGATATGTTGAAAAAATCCAATTTTTTTTATAATAAATATTTTTTTGAACCAATATTTTGTTTAATTTTATAGTTATTATAAAAATTGTTAAAATGAATTGCATAGTTTTTTCACTTTTCAATGAAATTTGTGTTTCGGGATTGAAACGTAAGTTTCAAAATTAGTGAAATTATTTATCTACGATTAGTGTTAATTCGTAAATTCGAGTGAAAATTCGTGTTAAAAATATGCTTAATTTTGTTTTAATTAATAGTTAAAATTAAATTCATTTTGTTATAAAATATTTTTTGAAATAACACCATTTTATAAATACTCCAACACCAAACTTTATGAAAATTTATCAAACTAAAAAACACCACAACATGAAAAAACTAGTTTATTTTCCAGTCGCTTTTGCAATGATTTTAAGCACTTTTTGGGCTTGTAAATCCAAACAAAAAGCGCAAAAAATGACCGATTCTATGGCCTCTTATGTATATGCCTACACGTCTGGTCAAGTCAGTAAAGCCGCCAATATTCGAGTTCGATTTGCAAACGCCGTAGCAGGCGCAACAGATATTGGTCAGCCGATAAAAAATGGCGTTTTGTCGTTTACGCCAGCCGTAATAGGTCGCGCAATTTGGGAAGACGATCGTACAATCGTGTTCGATCCAGAGAATTATCTTGAACCCAAAACCAACTATGTCGGTAATATCAAACTCGATAAATTATTTGGTAATATTGATGCGGCCAATTCAAATTTTCAATTCGATTTTCATCCCAAAGACCAGTTTTTTGAGGTCAATCTACAAGGTTTGCAGACCGTAGAAGCAACCAATATTGCCAAACAAGAGTTGCAAGGCGTGTTGCGTACAACCGATATTGCAGACACAAAACAAGTAGAAACGCTCTTGAAAGTTTCTCAAAATGGGAACACTTTGCCTATAAAATGGGAACATTCGCCCGATAATTTGACGCATAATTTTAAAGTGCAAGACGTAACGCGCGGCAAAAATGACGATGAAGTGTCGGTAGCTTGGGACGGAAAACCAATTGGAGTGGACTATAACAGCGAACAAAAATATCCTGTGCCGTCGTTGAGTAATTTCAAAATCATAGATGCCAAAGTCATACAAGATAAAGATCAATATATAAGTATCTGTTTTTCAGACCCTTTGAAAGCCAACCAAAATCTCGATGGCTTGATTTCGATTTCAGATTATAAAGAAAACCTACGTTATGTCATTGATAGAAATATCGTAAACGTATATCCGACTGGTCGTTTGAGTGGAAAGCGGACGGTCAAAATCGAAAAAGGCATAAAAAATGTTGCCAATAAAGCAATGCCAACTGGCAGCGATTGGTTTTTGTCTTTTCAAGACGTAAAACCCAAAGTGCGTTTGGTCGGTCACGGCACTATTTTGCCAAACTCCAATGGACAAGTTTTGCCTTTCGAGGCCATCAACCTCAATGCGGTTGATGTCGAGGTTTTTAAAATTTATAACATCAATATTTTGCAATTTTTGCAAACCTCAAACATTGACGATAATAACGAAAATGAATTGTATCGTGTTGGAAAAATCGTTTTACAAAAAAAGGTAAACCTAAAAGATATTGGCGTAAATGCTGCTAATCAATCGACTTGGTCGCGTTATGCGCTCGATTTGGGTAAACTAATCAAGACAGATCCGAGTGCCATTTATCAAATTCGCATTGGTTTCAGAGCCGAATATTCTGACTTTAATTGCGGTGCAGAAACCAATATTGTAAAAAGTCAAAATAAAGAAACTGCTGACTTTAAACTCGATGATGATGGCGAACCAATCAGCATCACAGGCGGCGGTTATGATGAATATTATGGCGAAGAAGAATACGATTACTCGCGAAACGACAATCCATGTTTTCAAGAATATTATACAGGCAATAAGTTTGTGCGCCGTAATATTTTTTCATCAAATTTAGGCATTATTGCCAAAAAAGGCAATGATAAATCGTCTTTTGTAGCGGTTACAGATTTACGCACGACCGAGCCAGTGGTCAATGCGAGCATCGAATATTATGATTTTCAAAATCAATTGATTAAAAAAATAAATACAAATGCCGAAGGTATTGCCGAAACTACGCTCGAACACAACGCGTTCGTGATGGTGGTTAGCAAAGGCGACGAACGTGGTTATCTCAAACTTGACGACGGTAACTCATTGAGCCTCAGCAGATTCGATGTAGCTGGCGAAGTAATTCAGAAAGGTTTGAAAGGATTTATATACGGCGAACGCGGCGTTTGGCGACCAGGCGATTCGTTGTTCTTGGATTTTATCCTCGAAGATCAAAGTGGCTTGTTGCCCAAAGATTTTCCTGTAACCGTAGAAATGAAAGACCCTCGCAATATGCTGATGCAGCGATTCACGACCACTCGAAACATCAACCATATTTATCCGATTCATACATTCACGCGTAGCGATGCGCCGACTGGTAATTATACCGTTAATGTAAAAGTGGGCGGTGCGTCATTTACAAAAAACTTGATTATTGAAACTGTAAAACCAAATCGTTTAAAAATAAATTTTGATTTTGGTAAAAATATATTGACCTCAAAAGATGGCGATTTGAGTGCCAAATTGCAATCTAATTGGTTGACTGGCGCGCCAGCACGCGGTTTGGGCGCAAAAGTTGATGTTCAACTCAAATCTGTACCGACCACTTTTGAAAAATATGAAAGCTATACTTTCGATGATCCAGCGCGTAGTTATGCTTCTGAACCACAAACTTTTTTTGAAGGCGATTTGGACGATAATGGCATGGCAAATGTAGCTGGTGCTATCAATATTGAAGGTCAAGCGCCAGGCAAATTGATGGCGACTTTCAAAACGCGAGTCATCGAAAAAGGCGGCGATTTTAGCATCGACAATTTTTCGATGCCTTATTATTCATATCCTACATATATAGGTGTAAATATGCCGCGTGATAAACAA
>JAYUJV010000397.1:0-2462 GCA_043764975.1 Saprospirales bacterium | reverse complement strand
CAAGACAAGGCGCGAAAAAGGGGGTGTAGCAGAGCTACATACCGTTTTTTGTAACGCAGTATTGGCTCAAAAGACGAGTAAAATCGGGTATATTATTTTTTGAGTCAGCCCTAAATCATCTATCTTGCCATTATGCAACAAAATCTTCAGGAATATCCACATAAACGCTACAATCCATTGACTGATACTTGGGTGTTGGTGTCGCCGCATAGAGCCAAAAGACCTTGGCAAGGGCAGGTCGAAAAAATAGCGAACGACGAAAGACCATCTTATGATCCGACTTGTTATTTATGTGCTGGCAACGTGCGCGCGAATGGCGAACGCAATCCCGATTACAAAGACGTTTTTGTTTTTGACAATGATTTTGCAGCACTTTTAGATGTTGTTTTGGAAGGAAAAATTCCAAAAGAAGACTTGTTTCGAGTTGAAATGGAGCGCGGTCTGGGTCGTGTTTTGTGTTTTTCGCCAAAGCATAACCTCACAATTCCCGAAATGGAAGAAAGCGAAATCCGTAAAGTGGTGGACGTTTGGATTTCAGAATATGAAACGCTTGGCGCAAAAGATTTTATAAACTATGTGCAGATTTTTGAAAATAAAGGCGCAACTATGGGTTGCTCCAATCCGCATCCGCACGGACAAATTTGGGCGCAAAATACCATTCCTGATGAACCTCAAAAAAAGCAAAATGCGCAATTGGTTTATTTTCAAAAAAATAAAAAAACCTTACTTTTCGATTATTTACAAGCAGAATTAGCTAAAAATGAGCGTATTTTGTTTAAAAATGAACATTTTGTAGGGCTTATTCCGTTTTGGGCAACTTGGCCTTTTGAAGCTATGATTCTTCCAAAACGCCCGATGGCGCGTATTACGGATATGACTGAAGCCGAAAAAAACGCTTTCGCAAATGCCTATAAACAACTGACCGTAATGTACGATAATGTTTTTGAAACGTCTTTTCCCTATTCGGCGGGTATCCATCAAGCTCCGACCGACGGCGAAACGCACGAAGAATGGCATTTTCACAAGGTATTTTATCCGCCTTTGTTACGTTCGGCAACGGTAAAAAAGTTTATGGTTGGCTACGAAATGTTAGCCAATCCGCAACGTGATATTTCGCCCGAAAAGGCAGCCGAAATCTTGAAAGGTGTTTCTAAAACGCATTATAAAAAATAGTTTTGTCGCTTTATACAGACGTAATGCAATCAAAAAAAGGTTTAACTTTTACAAAGTTAAACCTTTTTTGATTGTATTGACCAATACTTTTCAATCACCAATTATTTTTTATGAATCGCACTTTTATCAATGACCATATATATAGTGTCCACAATTCTGCCCACACGATTTTCTGGGCTTAAAGGATTGTTGTTGCCAAGACCTTTTTTATCCAACACGACGATATTGTTGATAAAATAATCGGTTTCGCCACGATTGCTAAACCAGTTTCTGAATGACGTTTCATGATAATTCAGCTTTACTTTCCAACCATTGTTTACGGCCGAATCGATGGTGGCAATTATTTTTTTATCGTCTATGTTGTTGTCAATGCTAAAATCGAAGAGCGAGCTGGTGTTCATACCAGTTTGCGTCAAATTGAGTTCACCTTCCCACGATTTATAAAATCGCCCTTTGTGCGAAAATTTTGTTATGAATCCAATCCGTTCGCCTTCCGAGTAGTTTTCGGTGGATAAAAAATAGCAAATGATTGGAATGATAAAGAAAAGCCCAATCAGGCCATAAATTATTACTTTTTCATCTGTTTTCAAAGTAGTTTTCGTTTTCATAATAATGATGTTTTGATGATTATTTTATCTGTAATTTATCAATAACACATAATTTTTTATTTTAGTTCAATGAGCCATTATTTAAAGAATAAATTAAAATCTTAGACATTACCAATTTTTAAGTAAAGTACAATACTTTTACTCGAAAGTTTGCCGTTTCGATAGTAACTCCCTCCTTTGGAGGGAGTTAGGGAGGTTTTACCCTAATTCGCATTCAAAACTGGCAGCTCCATATAGCCTCTAAATTGCTTATCGGCCTCAAACTCGGCGTTTGTGAAATCTTCGATGACATTGTATAGCGTATCGCGCTCGATAGGTTCGCGACCTACGCGACGAATCAAGTTTACAATGTCTTCGGTGTTCATGCTAGGCGTTTGCTCTTCGGCGCCAGCCATAGAGTAGATTTTGGTCGTATCGTCGATTGTGCCATCGATGTCATTCACACCAAATGCCAACGAAAGTTGAGCTGTTTGGCGACCAATCATGGCCCAATACGATTTTATGTGTTCAAAATTATCTAAATAAATGCGGCTGATGGCATAATTTCGCAAATCTTCGACCGTTGTAGATTCTTCGATATGCGACATTTCATTGCCTTGATTTCTGAATTTCAAGGGAATAAACGTCTGAAAACCACCAGTTCTGTCTTGTACTTGGCGCAATTGCTCCAAATGATGAATC
>JAYUJV010000396.1:0-6557 GCA_043764975.1 Saprospirales bacterium | reverse complement strand
GATACTTGTTTTTGATTTCGGATTTTTGTTGGTATCAAAGACTTTACAACCCCAATAATATTCAGCTTCAAATTTGTCATATAATGGTGTAATTTATTGTGTCATCAAGCGTGTTTCCTGCCGTAGAATCAATTTTGTAATAGCCATAATTTGGCACATGAACTGCCAAAATAGGTGTATATGAATACGCTGCTGATAGTCTTGTTTTTATACCATTTTGCGGTATAATTACATCAACAACGCCTTCAACTTTTTGTATAGAATCTACAAGATGTATGATTCTAAACTGCGCGTTATAATCTAAATTAGCAATATAATTGTTAATCGCACTTTTTACATTTGCAGCAACAATAGTTACAGGCGTGATAGGATCGTATATTATTTCTATTTCGCAACGCAATAAATCGCCATTGCCAGTGATAATTTGCACCGCAGTTCCTGCAAATTTGATTTTGCTAATGTAAGAAGTCAATGCAGTTTCTTCGGCAGCCAACAATGGTATAGGCGTATTGTTATTTAGCTTTGCGACCTTTATTACCAGCACTCCATTGATACTTTCAATGACGGCACAACGCTTTACAATCTGCTTTGTAGCATCAATAACACTATACTCATAATGCCCTGAAAGTGCATTATAAACCAAACTATCTCCAAATTGAAATTTGAAAATTTCAGACTGATACCAACGTACTGTTCCCCAAATTCCGTTCGCAATTTTAGCCTCAATCTCCGCTTTAAATAAATCCCAAAGCACTTCGTGTAACCAAATAGCAACAGCGACCGTGTAAGCCCACAGTCGCCATATAGCAACTTTTGAATCCGAATTTAAGTCATTCGCAAGTTGTTGTGACGTATCGTTTTGAGGTGTTAAATCCTGCAAAAACGATTGATTGTCTTTATACGCAATTATTGCATCGTATATTTGAGTTACTTTCCTTGCCATCTTTTAATCTGTTAAAAAGCTATTAAAAGCCGTTTTGAGTTGTTTAATTTTCGCTTTTTTCTGTACTAATTTCAATGTAGCCGTTGGCGAAATAATGACTGGAATACTACCTGCCACGAACAATCCTGGTTCTACAATCAAATCATAAAGCGCGTCTATTTCGTCAAGTAAAGTATTGATTTCACTTTTTAAGCTACTAGTTGCTGATTTTATGGACACACCTTTTTTACTAATACTCAGTGTTTTGCCTTCAACAACGCACTCCATACTTTCGATTTCAGACGTTTGGACCACGCAGCCAACGTGGTCATCGAACATCATTACACTTACTTGGCTGCCCTTTTTTGGCAAAAGATAAAAGCCTTTATCGTAGGCAATAAGTCCTTGCAATTGTACATCAAGTACCGTTGCATCCCCATTATTTGGCTCAACGTCGCAGGTGCGTTTTGATTTATCAATCGCAACCACTTCTCCTAATAACTGACGTGTTTCTTGCTGCTTTTGCGCCAAATCTTTGACTAAATCTCCTATCATTTTTTAATATTTTTGTTCGAGTTCAAGCGTTTGTTGTGAACCTTGTACACCATACGACCGACTTACTTTTTTAACCAAATACCTTCCATCACGCTCAGGATAAGTGGGGTCATATAGATTAACCAAATCGCCATGTTGTACTTGTGGAACGCCAAAAACGGTCATCGTACCGCGATAACCATCATATTTCAATCGCTCCAATTGCTCAATTAATTGCTTTTTAACCGCTGCTTCACTTATATTTGGATAATGAAAAGTACGCGTTTCTCCTTCGTCGTCGCCAATTTCTATCTTTTTATCTTTGCCTTTTTCCTGCTTTATAATGCCAACAAGTTTGATTTTCAAATCCTCTTTTCGCTTAAAAGTCAAATCATTTTCTTTTATAAACTGAAAATCTTTTGACTTTGCAGTTGGCTCAAAGAAAAAATCATGTGTCTGTTGCAACTCAGGCACGGCAAACAAGCCAGCGTAAAATATCCCATTTCTGAAAAAAAACTTCACGTGGTAGTTTTCTCGTAAATAATTTAAAACCTTTGCTGGCGTGGCTTTTGAGATTTTAAACTGTCCCAAATCTCTATCGGCCACTACTTTATACTTGATACCAGTACCTTTAAAAAGGTCGGCAAGCAATTGAATTAAACTTACTTTTCTATACGATTTCGTAAATTCGCCTTTTTTCAACAGAAAAAAATCGTCTTCACAAGTAATTTCAGTTGGTATTTTCGCGCTTACGTCTATGATATAACCTTGGTAAACAAGTTCGTTCGCATCGTCATAACCAAGCTCAATCGACACCTTTTGACCTCGTTGTAGAAGTGGCATCTGACCAGTGGCGAGTGCTTTACCTTCCCATTCTATTTTGCGTGGTATGGTAATTTTACACGTGTCAGTAAGCATGTCCCAACTGCTTTCTACGTTTACCTGATTGACACCCGAAAAGACATAATCTCCAATTTTTACACGACAGCTTACTCTTTTCATTTTATTTTTTTGTTATAAATACCTCTGGCGTATCGCTTATGGCATTGATTTCAAAAAATTGTGTATTCTGAAAACCCTCTACCTGACTAAATTTATAGTCAGTCACTACGATTTGGTATATGTCAAATATACGTAAATAATCGCTTACAATTTGTAGCGTTTCCTTTTTGCGTAAGATGCTCAACAGTCCGCGCACGTCACTCATCGGGTAGCCATTGCCCTGAGTCGTGATTGCGCCTTTGATATTGACCACATAATCGCCATCGCTGATGTACTCTTTGATTGTACCATTGCGCCCAGTAATAGCAGTCGTGACGATATTTTTTGTTTGGCTCACGTCCAATAGTACCGTATCAAGCCACAAGTCACTATTATCAAAACGCAAATCGGCAAACACAGGCGTACCAAGGTAACTCGTCAAATTGTCATACGGCCCTCCACCATGCAGATACTGTATGCTTTCGCCTTCCTGCGCAGCATAGTTATTAATCTTAGGCGCAGACAAGCCTTTGCCTTGTGGCGTATAAGTAATTGGTTGCACATTCTGCAAACCAAAACCGTTGAGTATGATATTAAAATTAGGCATTACTTTTTTTCCATTTTTTCCAGAATCTCTTCCATCATTGAAGTATTATTTTTGATTGTCGTGGTATTGTTTTCAATCACGATAATCATTTTATTGTGGTCTTCTTTGAGGTACTTTATTTGTGTTTCTATGGCCATATCGTACTTTGCGCTCCAATCGTCCACCTTTTTATTAAGGTAATAAACCGCTACAATGAGCAAGCAAAATGAAAAACCATGACGTTTTGCTTGTTCAATAATCCAAATATAAATTGTTTGTGACATAATTAATTGGTATAATTTAGTTGATTTGTTGCATCTAACAAGACAGCGATAACCGCTTCTTTTATTTCGCCCAAGCCTTCACGCAAGTTCACAGTATGTACATGGATGCCGTCTTTGACCAAGCTATCTATCTTGATGTACACATTCGTCATTTTCCCTTTATCACCCGAAACACTATCTAATTTGTTCTGTACGCCTACGTTATTCCCCTTTGCAGCTGCATTTGCTGGCGACTTACTTGCGTCTGCTGTCTTTTGTGCCATTGTCACGGCTTCGGGTGCAGAAACACTAACATCAAATTTAAACAAAGCTGAAAACCAGTCTGCGATTGGCTTTATAAATGAATTATATAACCAGTCTTTTGTTCTTATAAATGCTGCTGTAAAATTTGGAAAAATACTATTTGCAACATTGTATATCATATCAGAAAACCACGAAACTTTGTCTATTACCCATTGAAACGCATCTGAACCTGCTTTGCCAAGTGCCGTAAACAAATCAATTATTCCAACTATTACTTTAATTAATATTTGGCCAATGCGAAATATAAGTCCCATAAGCCAATCAAGTGTAGGTATTAATACTTTTCCAATCTTATCAACAAGCCAACCTATTGTATCTCGTATTTTTGCAAAATTCTCTTGGTTAGCAATAATAAAACCTTTTATCCTACCAACGGCATTCATTGCGAGATTAGCCAAACCTATCAAAGTAGGTCGTATGGCGATATAAAGTGGTTCTAAAAAACTTACAACTGCTGTAAACGTTCCTTTTACTCCCCCTATCCAACTGCTAATCGTTTCTTTATTGTCTCTAAAAAACTTTCCTATTTCACCCAACGCGTCAGATACAACTGGTAATACATCATTCAGTAAAGGCGCAAACGCACCAGCAATTTGTACTTCAAAAACTTGAAAATTATTTTTCATTTTATTGATACTACCACCCAAAGTATTTGACATTTTTTCGCCTAACCCTTTCGTATCGGCTCTATCTCCTAATTTAAGTAAATAGTTCATAATGCTATCCGCATCGTTGCCTATCATAGTAGTTTGCTTCATATAAGTCATAGCAACGCCATTTCCTACTTTCTTAGCTGTCACACCAAATTCTTTAAGCCTTTCCTGCTCACCAGTTTGACTATCCAAAATCGCTTCCATAAATTGATTAAGTGGCTTCTTGCTTTTCAATGCAAAATCTGTCAATTGCCTCATCTGATTCATCGTAGGTACAATACCACGCGAAACAAACCCAACGTAACTATCTTGAACCGAAGTAATTGACTGCCCATTGTCATTTGCAAATTTTGTCAAATCGTCTATTGTCTTAGTCAAACCTACTTTTCCCAAACTTGCTTCTAAAACGGTTGTTGTTTTTTCCCAATCTGTAAAAGCACTTATAGCTTCATGCGCGAAAGCTCCTACGCCAGCCACAGCTACTAATTTTCCAATTGTGCCTGTTAATGCTCCAAATCCATTTTGCATTTTTTGCGATTGGTGGCCAAGTTGATTCGTCGTATTTACAAACCGTTGCGCGTCTTGTTGCACACGACCGAATTGCGCACCGATACCATTCAGCACACTCGAAATATTATCAACAACCGAAAATCTAAACTGATAAGCACTCATGTATATATATGTTTTTACCCTTGTTTTTCCTCCTCCCCTTTGGGGAGGTTGGGTGGGGCTTTGAATTAAAAAAGCCCGTCACTTTTGACGGTAACGGGCAAATGGAGGCGTAGTCGGAAAAAGTAAAATATCTTGATTTGCCTACTCAGCTGCCAGTGCAGCTTTGCGATTAGCAAAATAATTAGTCCAACGGTGGCCGACTGCAAACAGTTGGAACAAAGCGTTCACACTATCCTCAATCAACAATTCCAGTTCATGGTCTGTCAATTGGAACTTTTCGCGCAAGCGTTCTACCAATTGTGGCATAACGGCACGAATGTCTATTTTAGTAATACCTTTCAAACCAGTGAAGGCTTTTTTGCCACTCCAAAACAAAGATGGCAACACAGCCAAATCTTTAAAATCTACCTGATTGTCAGCTCTCACGGCAGCGATTGACTGCTGCAAATCAATTGCGAAATCCACGACTTCTGCAATCTCATTAAATGCTTGATGCTCTCCCATGACTATGGCGTATTAAAAATGGTAAAATGATTTTTTAACTGACCCAACATCC
This sequence comes from Saprospirales bacterium, assembly GCA_043764975.1. Classification (GTDB taxonomy): domain Bacteria; phylum Bacteroidota; class Bacteroidia; order Chitinophagales; family Saprospiraceae; genus JAYUJV01. The sequence continues at coordinate 1,066 of JAYUJV010000396.1, read as the reverse complement.
AAGTCGCCGAAGCCACTTGTGTAGCCCATTGCTCATCGTCGAGTGCATCGGGGTCGAGGCGTAGAACAGCCCTTATCAATGTATCGCCGCGCTCAAACTCATTGAGTTGGCAATGGTCTATAATTTTTTTACTTCTACCTGCTTGATTTCAATCAATGCTTGTATTTCTTTTCCAAGTGCAAAAAATAAATTCGCATTGTATTCTTGCAACGCAGCCTCAAGCGGACCATCGAGCGTACAGTTCTTTATCAAAAACTCCAAGCCTTTATCCAAGTCCTTTGCTACAATATTACTGAATGCCGAAATATCTCTACGGTTCGGAACACGAACTACAAATGGTAAAACTATACCCTCAGCGTCTGTAATTTCCACAACACGTATAGCATGATGGCCGTGCGCATCTTTCCAAGCCTTCAATTGCTCAGGTGTAAACAATACTCCTTCCATTTTAAATTGAATTTAACTACTGATTAAATAATTACTTACTTCCATTTTATGTGGCTCACCAACAACGGTAATTCTATTTCAATACTCATGTCTTGCATTTTAGCATCACGCGTATTTTCCATAAAACGACAGTTCTTGATTGTATGGCTCACCAATAACAAAGTAGTATCATCGACATAACTCACAGGTATATCAAATTCAGGTATCTCTTGCAATCGACCATTCGGTGCAACAAGTTGCAAGGCTTCTACCTCCGCCATTTCGAGCGTAAGGCTTGCCTCGCACGTTATCTTACCATAACCACGACTGACTGCATAGTTGCCTTGACCATAATTGTTTTGCATATCTTGCTTGTCCGAATACTTGACACCAATGATACCAATTACCTCACGACCCAAAACATTGACACGAATTTGCGAGCCTGTATATGCTCTACCATTTATTAAAGGAGTTGCCATTTATAATAATTTGAATGATTGAAAATAGGGCAGCTCCGTAAAGCTGCCACCATTATATAATCGCATGAATAAAACCTTACCTTACCACTTAAAACCTTCGAGCACCTCTTTCGGAAGCGTCACTTCGAGTGCCTTTCGCAATTCGTCTTCATTCTCCGTTG
>JAYUJV010000395.1:0-6584 GCA_043764975.1 Saprospirales bacterium | reverse complement strand
TAGAATATGACCAAAACGACACAATTACCAATCGTGCTATTGCATGGTTTTTGCATGGATGACAGCATCTGGGACGAAGTCATCGAGCACCTCGATAGCGACGACATTCTGAAAATAGACTACACGACTACGATGAACAAAGAGCCGTTTTTGATAGAAACGCTCGCCGAAAAAATCGGTTTTTACCTCGAATCAGAAGATGTCAGTCGTTGTATTTTGATTGGTCACTCTATGGGCGGATATTTAGCACTCGAACTGTTGGCCCAATACCCTGACCTTGTGGCTGGTCTCGGCCTCATCAATTCGCACCCTTTTACAGACCTCGAAGACCGTGTGGCTTTGCGCAAAAAAAGCATTGCGCACATCAATAAATATGGCTGCAAACCATACATCAAACAAGCGATTCCGACTTGGGTTACGCCAGATTTTGCGACTAATCATGCTGATAAAGTGACGACTTTAGTTGATAAAGCCATCGAAAAATACAACTCAAATGCAGTCGTATATGCACTCGATGCCATGATTAATCGCCTCGACCATAGCGAAACTCTAAAAAATGCGGAAGTCCCTGTTTTGTTCATCAATGGAGAAAAAGACGAGACAATTCCACTCGATTTCCTTCAAAAACAAGTACATTTGCCAAAAATTGCTGATATACACGTGCTAAAAGATGTAGCGCATATTGCGCCAATAGAACAGCCAAAAATTGTGGCCGACCTCGTGAATAAATTTATACAAATGCAATCTTTGTTTGAATAAAAAAGTAGATAATTGGCAATTCAATACAATTGACAATAAGCAAAATTTGCCGAAAATCGTTGGCTTTTGCCAATTGTTAATTGCCTATTGAAACGAAAAATATTTTAGAATACATTTTTAATGTATGCTTGAATAATGCCTAATTTTACTTTGACACTCTATAGAAATTACTAGTTTCCAAACGCTGACAGGGTTTTAAAACCCTGTCAGCGTTAAATCGAAATCTACTTTTTTTATAATAAAAAAAATAGACTGCCAAAGTAGAACTAAGTGCTTACAATAACCGAAAACACCCCCGCACCCTAGACATCAATGAAAGAAATTATTTTATTTATTTTGGCGATTATTCCAGGTATATTGGTCTGTTACTATATTATTAGTATGGACAAATATGACTCTGAACCAAAGTGGCCCCTAACCATGAGCTTTATCTTTGGCGCACTGATTGTCATACCTGTATATTATGTCGAACAATGGGCCAACCAATTCGTCCCATATTATGAAGACCCTTGGTGGCAACACCTATTGTTTTGTATATTTTGTATTGGCTTTGTAGAAGAATTTTTCAAATTCATAGCCCTTATGGGCTACAATTATCATCGCCCATATTTCAACGAACCACTCGATGGCATCGTATATTCGACCATGATTGGTATGGGATTCGCTTGCGTCGAAAACCTGCTATATGCCCAAACGTTTGATGTTACAACCATTATGGTTCGTTTTTTTACGGCCATACCAGCGCACGCAGGCTTTGCGGTTATCATGGGTTATTATGTCGGCAAAGCAAAGTTTGCAGTAGAGCCAATAAAACGTAATGTGCTGATTATCAAAGGTTTTTTAATTGCATTTATCCTACATGGCTTATACGATTTTTTTATATTTCAGCAATATTACGAGTGGCTTAGTTTTGTTTCTATCTTGATTTTGGCTTTCGTCATTTATTATGCGCGCAAAGCCATAAAGTTGCAACAAGCAAGTTCCCCGTATCGCACAGACCCCTATTCGGAGCTGACCATCAGCGAATTGGCACACCTCGATAAGTTGCGTTTTGTAAAAGATGAAGAAGTGATACACCTCATCATGGAACGATTGACGTTCATTCGTCCGCTCGAACACGATTGGGCTTTTGAGTACCTCGATCCCGAAACTGGCGATATTTGGTTGCAATACGAAGTGATGTCCGATTTTAGTGGCGATGTATCGAAGCGCTTGCTACGACTACCCGATTTAGATACAAATGGCATCATCAAAACCATTCTTTCGCCGAATGGCGTGGACGAAACCATCGAAGCGGCGCATTACCTAAAAGTGAAAAGCGAAAGTACAGGCGAAGATTTTAGAGAAAGTCTGCTTTCTAACATGGAAGAACTAAATATCGATGAACTCAACGATTGGCAAAAACAACGCATCGTGAATCTGCTCAAACAAACCGCACTCATCAGTGCCGAACCTTTGCCAATGCGTTTTGGCGCACGTATGATGGCCAACACAAAAGATTTTGTACTTTATGGCAATGTGCCAGATCGCGCACGTCGCTTGTACGATAACCTTTTGCAACGGATTCAGAATGTGTGATTTTGTCTTTTTTGTCGGTTAGTCATTATTGTCAGTTAGTCTTTTTTTGTCAGTTAGTCAGTTTTGTCAATTAGTCAATTAGTCGGAAAATCTGAACAATCTATACTTTACACGTTTTCAGCAATCAATAACTAACATATTATTTTTTTAATTTCCTTAATTTTTTTAATTCCTTTAATTTATTAATGCAAACCATCATCAATAAAATAGCTTATGGCATTAGCGTATTGTTTCATCCGCTGATTGTCGTCACGTATATATTGCTTGTGCAAATGCTCATGAATCCATTTTCGTTTGGTCAGAGTTCACTAAAAGGCAGTAGTATCTTGATTTTACAAGTATTTATGCTCTCGTTTGTGTTGCCAGCGTTCATGGTTTTTATGATGAAGGCCGTTGGCCTCATCGAAAGTCTGGACATGAAAGACAAGCAAGAACGCATCATACCATACATCGGAACGCTTATATTTTATTTGTGGATGTACTTGAGTTTGCACAAAAATCAACACATACCAGTTCATTTTACAGCCGCTGTTTTGGGAAGTTTTATGGCCTTGGCGATCATATTTTTTATCAATATTTTTACCAAAATTAGCGCTCATGCAGCAGGGCTTGGCGGATTATTAGGCTCGGTTTTGGTCATGATGCGATGGTTTAGTTACAGCACATTCAGGTTTGATGTAGGTCAAATACACCTTCAAGTCTCGGTCGTAACGTTGCTGATAATCGTATTATTTTTGGCAGGTTTGGTTGGCTCGGCTCGACTTCAATTGCAAGCGCACGTACCCAAAGACCTATATGCAGGATTTGCCGTTGGCTTTGTGATGCAATTCGCAGCTATCGCAATCTTGTTCTAAATTCAGCTTTTTTGTCTGATTTTTGAAAAAACATATTTTCAATAAAAACAAAAAAGAATTACTTTTGTTATACAAATATTGGATTATAAATCAGTTATTTATAAAATAATTTATCTTTAAATACTTTTATAAATAACTGAAAATCAATATTTTAATTCATTTTCAATAAAAAAAATAAAAAAATATTCGTCTTAATATGAATTGGATACATTATACACTCATCACACTCAGTGCAGTAGTCGGAATGGAATTTATGGCTTGGTTTACGCACAAATACGTGATGCATGGCATCTTATGGAGCTGGCACGAAGACCACCACAAACCACACCACGAAAAAGATGGTTTTTTTGAAAAAAATGATCTTTTCTTTTTGGTTTTTGCTATTCCGAGTTCGCTTTGCTACATCACAGGCTTATCGACGCCTCACTTTTGGTTGTTGTTCGTCGGTATCGGCATCTCGATATATGGTATGATTTATTTTTTGATTCATGATGTATATATACACCAACGTTTCAAATGGTTTCGCCAATTGGATAGCAAATACTCGAAAGGTATCTTGCGCGCACATGGCGCACACCATGCCGTGACCACCAAAGAAGCTGGCGAATCGTTTGGCCTTTTAGTTGTGGCTCAAAAATATTTCCGTAGCCGTAGCGAATGGTCAAAACAAGCGGATAATAAATAATATGACAAAGATGTCAGTTAGTCATTTTAATCGGTTGGTCTTTGATAGTCAATTGTTTTGGCGGCTAAAAAAATCAAAAAATCCGCAGCCTCAACAAGTGCGCCACGGATTCGACAATGATTATCTCTAGTTGAAACCTGATATAGCAACATAAATCCCCCATTGCAAGCCAAACGAAAGAAGGGTTTCGTAAGCGCGCGCAATATTTATTTTGCTAAAATTCTTGTGTTCGTTTTACTAACTGACCTTTCGCAGGTCAAAAATTTGGATAATAAATTATTTTTATTAAGTGTGTAAAAAATGTAATCTTTGTGGCCTTATTCAATACAAAATAGTAGCATGAAAAATCCACAAATTTTAGACGTTTACACTGATTTTTTACTGTCGTCATTTGCAATAGTAACTGCGACTGGTTTAGCACAACTTTTGGATAATGGATATAGCCACGACCAAATTAGTCGATTTTTGTCACAGGGTAAATTTGACAATAAAGATTTTTGGAAGTGTGTAAAACGCTTAATTCGTCAAGTCGAAACGGATACGTCTATATTAGTGATAGATGATACGTTGGAGGAAAAACCACATTCGACCGAAAACGAATTAATCTGTTGGCACTTTGACCACTGTACTAACAAGAATATCAAGGGAATAAATATAGTAAATTTTCTATATTGTTCTGATATACTAGGAGAAACGGACATCAATTTGCCATGTGCCTTCGAGTTAGTGTATAAGACAGAAAAGTATTACGACACCAAATCTAAGAAAGAAAAACGTCGTAGTCCTGTCACTAAAAACGAAATGGTCAGAGAGCGTTTACGTATTTTAATGCAGCATAATCAATTGAAATTCAAGTATGTCTTATGGGACACTTGGTTTTCATCGAAAGAAAATCTTGATTTTGTGCATAAAGATTTGAAAAAATTATTTGTTGTTGCTTTAAAAAGCAACCGAACATTGGCATTGAGTGAAATGGAAAAAAGTCAAGGTCCGTTCATAAAAATTGAAGAATTAGATTTACAAACTAACCAAACGTATAAAGTTTGGCTCAAAGGATTGGATTTTCCAACGCTTTTGGTCAAACAAATCTTTACAAACAAAGATGGCTCTACGGGCGTATTGTATCTGATAACCAACGATTTAGAACTTTCCTACTCTGACATCTGTACTATCTGTAAAAAACGATGGAACGTAGAGAACTTTCATAAATCACTCAAACAAAACGCAGGATTGGAAAAGTCCCCTACAAAATATGAGGTAACACAATCCAATCATATTTTTGCATCTATGATTGCCTTTGCCAAGTTAGAAATTTTAAAATTAAAACAAGGAACGAATCATTTTCAAATCAAAAATAGGCTATATATCCAGGCGGTCAAAGCCGCTTTCAAAGAACTACAAAAACTAAAAGAGGAAGTCAAGTATTTGAGACAACACGCAATCTTGTACGATTTGTCCTTCTCTTAAACTTATTTTTCTATTTTCAAAATTTTTGACCTGCGAAAGGTCAGTTACTAAAAAATATAAGATGAGTACCGCTGCTCTTTTGCAGCGGTATCCAATCAGACATTATGAGAGAACATAATCCGATATTATCGGATAGTAAAACTAAAACTAAACTTCTTGTAGGCGCAGCCCTCCAGAAACTAAAAAAACCTTCGGAGTCCTACGCCCAATATTTTTAACAACAGATTCTAATCTATTATTTTAATTCCTTTCATTTTCTTAATTTCTTTAATTGCCTATGCTATGGTTTTATGCTCGCGTCCATATTTATAGCGCAATGAAACATATCTTCAAACTTAAATAACAACTCGCGGCTCGGCACCGCGCGATCGGCTTCTATCGAAACAATGTTGCTTTCGCTGAGCCCAATTTTTGTGGCCATTTCGGCCATCGAAAGTTGATTGGCTATCCGAATTCGTTGAAATTCAGAGCCAATTGTATTCGTTTTTGAGGGCGCAATTACTTGCGTTTGTGCTTGTTGTTTTTCGGTTTGTTGCTCTTTCTGAATCGCCAAAAATGCGACAACCGCCGTAAAAATGATTGTTGATAAAGTTAAACGTTCCATGAGTTGATAGCTTGATTAAATTGTGTTTGGAAATAGTGAATAAGTTGTGTAAAGTGTTGGCTATCAATGTAATTTAGTAACTACTTAGCAATTCATCGTAAAGCATTAATTCTTAAAGTTTTATCCAATATTCAGTATAATTTGCAATAAGCAATAAGCAATTTTCATCAAAATCGTTGTTTATTGCCGATTGCTTATTGCTTATTTGAACAAAAAATGCCATAAAACTTCAAATTTACTGGCGGCTCGAAAAATGCCTAAGTATTTACGATATTTATTCGTTATCGAGCGAAGCGAGATCGTATTGTTCTATGATTGTGATTAGCTTTTCAGCATAATCTTGGTCGGTAGCATAACCCAAACGTTGCAGGCCTTTTGCCCAGGCTTCATAATCGTCTTTGCTTTCATCGTGCAATGGTTTGTATCGACCTTGCGAGAGCAATTCGCTATGTGCGCGCCAGCTTTGCGTAGGCGATTCAAATTTTCTAAAAAAGTCTTTATGGCTATCGTCCGTAAAATTGCTACAATGTCCTTTTGCGCAGTTTTTGCTAAAACATTTTATGCCAAAATGGTTCTTGTTTTTGCTACTCAACACGCTTTCGCCGCATCTACTTTCTATCAAACCTTGCGCCATGCT
>JAYUJV010000394.1:0-22071 GCA_043764975.1 Saprospirales bacterium | reverse complement strand
ATAATATGTTGTTTTTTGAGTTACAAAATAATGATTATCAGCATTATATAAATATAGAGTCTATTATATCTGATAAATTTTACAATTGAAGATAAAATTGAATGTATGTAAATTTGTAGGTCATCAGATTTGATTCAAAAATACTACATTTTAAAAATAAAATTATTAAAACATTTCAATATTTAAAACATTCATTATGAAAAACTTACACTACAAACTCTTTTTACTCTTTTTATTTTTTAGTCAGATTTCCTGTAATCAAGCTGCAAAAGAGTGGTATCATAAAGGGAATAAAGCGCTTACCAATGAGCAATATGATACCGCTATTGAATATTTTACAAAAGCTATCGAATTAGATTCTAGTTTTGCCGTGGCTTACTTTGATCGTGGTACTTCCAAAGATGCTTTAGAAGCATATCAAGAAGCAATACTAGATTTTGACAAAGCAATAAAATTAGACCCCAATTATGTTATTGCATATAATAACCGTGGTAATGCCAAAAATAATTTAGGGCAATATAAAGCAGCAATTTTGGATTATGACAAAGCAATAGAATTAGACCCCAATGATGCCGATGCCTATTATAACCGAGGTGTTACGAATGGTAAATTAGACAAATATGAAGAATCTATTTTAGATTTTGACAAAGCCCTTAAATTGAAACCTAATGATAAAAATACGTATTTTAATCGCGGTATTTCTGAAAAGAATATAGATAAAAATGACGAAGCAATTTTGGATTTTGATAAAGTCATTGAACTAAACCCTACTGACTCACCTGCTTACTATAATCGCGGTATTTCCAAAATTAATTTACGGCAATATCAAGCAGCAAGACTGGATTTTGATAAAGCAATAGCATTAAATCCAAATTATGTTAAGGCTTATAGTTTTCGAGCTATTTCCAATGGATTCTTAGGTAATTATCAAGAAGCTATTGATGATTTTAAAAAAGAATTGACTTTAGAGCCAGATAATATACAAGCAAAAAATAATTTAAAAACAGCGTTATCAGAACTTGCTAAATATAAAAAACGAGGAAATAAATAATATAAATATACAATACATACATCATGAACAACTTACAAACAGCAGAAGATTGGTTTGACAAAGGCGAAGACGCCATTAACAATCAGCAATATGAACTTGCTATTGAATATTGTACAAAAGCCATTGAATTAGATTATTTACCTTTATCTAATGCTTATTATAACCGCGGTGATTCCAAATATTTCTTAAAGAAATACGAAGAAGCAATTTTGGATTATGACAAAGTTATAGCATTAAATCCTAATTCTGATTCTGCCTATGTTGATCGAGGTATTTCTAAGGAGAATTTAGGCAAATATAATGAAGCCATTTTAGATTACAACAAAGCAATAGAGTTAAATCCTAAGTACGCTACAGCTTACTATAACCGTGGTAATTCCAAGGTAGAATTAGGCGAATATAAGGAAGCGATATTGGATTTTGATAATGCCATAGAATTAGACCCCAATGACGCTTCTGCTTACAATAATCGAGGTACTACTAAACAGAAGTTAGGCAAATATAAGGATTCAATTTTAGATTTTAACAAAGCCATAGAGTTAGCACCAAATATTATAGAGCCTTACTATAATCGAAGTTTTTCCAAAGATAAATGGGTGAAATACAAAGAAGCCATTGCTGATTTAGAAGAATTATCAAGCCTTGATCCTAATTATACTTCAGCAAAAAATAATGTAAAAGAAGCGATGTCGGAACTCTACAAACAATATGCTCATTTTTCTCTAACCTCGGTCGATTGGTTTGATAAAGGCGAAGATTCCCATGACGATAAACAATATGAATCTGCTATCGAGTATTATACAAAAGCTATTGATTTGGATTTTGCGCCTTTATCAAATGCTTACTATAAACGCGGCGATTGCGAGTATCATTTAGGTAATTTCAAAGAAGCAATTTTGGATTACGATAAAGCTGTGGAGTTAAATCCTAGAGATACCCATACTTATAATAGTCGTGGTAATTGCAAGCACAATTTAAGTAAATACAAAGAGGCAATTCTGGACTATGACAAAGCCATTGAGTTAGATTCCAATTTCTCAGTGGCTCACAATAATCGAGGTACTTCTTATACAAACTTAGATAAATTCCAAGAAGCAATTCTGAATTATGACAAAGCCATAGAGTTAAATCCTGATTATGCTGATGCCTACAATAATCGTGGCATTTCTAAAGGTATCTTGGAAAATTATCAAGAAGCAATTGTTGATTTGAGAATAGCTCTGAGCATAGATCCTAACCATATTGAAGCAAAAAAGAATTTAATAATAGCGATTTCAGGTTTTGTTAAACAACAAAGTAAGAGTTGAAAACATACAAACACCTAACATTCAGTACTTTACAAAAAAAAACGCTTGTTGCCCAACCGTACAACAAGCGTTTTTTTTATTCTTAAAACACTAAACCACCTTAATCTCAAAATCTTTTCCTTCCCAATTATTACTATTTGTCCAAAAGAAAGTGAACAAAACCTTAGCATTTTTTCCTAACGTTGCCGTAGGAATATCTACATAATACGTTCCAAAATCGGAGGTGCTATTTCCGCTATTTTGCGAACTATTCCAAGCGTCGTTGCTCCAATGCAAAGAGAAAGGTTGTTTGGCTTCGATGCGTAAAGTTTTGCCTTCCGACATCATTTTTACAGCATCATTAAAACGCCAAAGTACGTGTGTGGCATTTGTTTTTTCTTCTAAATAACGCTTTCTTGTAGCAGTAGGCATATCAAAAATCGCATTGTCTTGCAAAGAACGACACAATTTGACGTATTCGCCATGCGCCCAAACCAAAGGCATCGCCGAACCCGAAGGGCGACCAAACGACAATCCCAAGGCAGGAATGTCTTGCATATCCCAAATTTGTTCCGAAATCATGCCACCTTCATTGGCAAAATTAGTGAGGTGTTGTTGCAATTCAGCAGCGCGGGCAGAGTTGCCTAAGGCAATTTCGTAGTGCGCGCGTTCGCCCGTCATCAGAGGCCAAAGGCGACCTATGCCTGTGCCATTAAAAGGTTGTCCGTCTTCGTGTTCGCCATAGCCGTCGTTGTTGTAGCGATACCAACTGTCGCCCGAAGGCGTTGTGTGCTTCAATTTTGCATCAATCGCTTTTACGGTATTGAGTATTCTGACATCATTTGCAGCACGTAATCCAAAACGTACCAACGCCAAAGCATCAGGGCTAATGATATTTTTAGCAGCCGTATTTCCATTGCTTGCTAAGTTTTTTACTAAAATAATATCATCGTTTAGTGTGTCAGTTTCGCCTACATTGCTTGGCGCGATGCGGACATAATAACCATCTACACCAATTTCGTTAGACAATTCGGTGTCTGAAACATAGCACCAACGTTCAAGACTATCGTTCCAACTGTCTGCGGTTTGGCGCAAATACAAGGAGTTTTCCTTGCTTTTGCCCATCAAATCCAACAAATCGGCAGCCACCAACAAAGAAGAAATTTCAGCCGCCAAAGTAAAAGGCGAATACCCTGGATTTTCTTCCCAACGATCTTGCTGCGAACAAGGTCCATTTTGGATTAAATAAGCCACCGCACGTGTAACCATGCTTTCATATTGTGGCAATGCTTTTTTAGCAATTGCCTTATTTTCATACAACATTCCTAGTAAAAGGATAGGAAACGCCGTTTCATCGAGTTGAACGCCGCCCCAATAAGGCGTGCCATCGAGCCACATATTTTGTAACCAATGCCCGTCCGCCAATTGTGTTTTTTGCAAAAAAGACAAGACATCTAAGGCTTCTTTTGTGGCATTTGCTGCCAAAAGGCTTCCTGCGGTTTCGACCAAATCACGGGGCCAAACCAAGTGATAACCGCCCAAATCATCGTCGCTTTTTGAAAAGCCCCAAGGAATAGAAAGGCTCGCAATGAAGCCGCCCGCATATTGTGTGGACTGATGCGAAAGTATCGTCGCAAGGCTTGTTTTCCAAAGCGATGCTACGGTATTTTTAGGCATTTTGGGTTGCAAAAGCTGATTTTGCCAATTTGCCCATTCTTCTATATATTGCTTTTTTAAAGTATCAAAACTATCTAAAAGGCTTTGTTTTGCTAGAAAAAGTGCGTTTTCGGCACTATCTGCAAATGCAATAACCAACTCAAACGAAGTGTTTTGAGCCAAATCAATTTCGCCACACATTGCTACATTTCCATCGGTAGCGGTGTCGAATTGCCAAGTCATTTGCTTGTTTTTAGACACATCTTGCCAAGCATCGGACGCGCCAACGTAGCCCACCGAGCAAGCCGAAAAAGGTACAGAAGCCAACATCGCTAAGGTCGTACCTTCTTTTTGAGCATACAAAACACCGTCTTTTACCCAAGCCGTATTTCCCCAACCACCATTATTGAGGTGCGGTGCAAGGAGTGCGTAGATTTTATAGTCCGAAGCCTTGCCTTTCTGCGCTTCAAAAGTTACTTTTTGTAAAATACAATTGCGTTTTGGGTCGGCAATAATTTCTTTTTGGGTCGTATAATGTCCTTGATTACAAGTATTTTTTAACTCAAAAGCAGGAACACCATCTTGCATATATGCCAATTCGCTTGTTGTATCTCTTTTTTCTTCTGAAAAAAAGTCTTTTCCATCAGCAACCAAAAAGCCCATATCGCGCATACAAGCAATGTCCACGCGAGGAAAATAGACTTCATTCAAAATGCCGTGACTAAGCGTGAACCAAACTTCACTCTCTTTATTTTGGGCTGTTCCAACGCCACTTTTCGCGCTAGAATTCCATCTTGGCGTAGTGCCTGGACTACCAAAAGCGTTATTTTCTTTCATAATAAAAATATTTGACCTCCTCTAAATCTCCTCCAAAGGAGGAGACTTACCAACGTTATGTTCAAACTTAACGTAAGGTAAATTAGGAATTTATTGATTGAAAAACGTAGATTTTATCATATTTTTAGTAAAAAACAGCATTACTTTCTAAAAATATGCCTCTACGTTTTAAAGTCCCTCCTTCGGAGGGATTTAGGGAGGCCCCTTATCCTCCTGTCGAAAATCCTTCAAAAACGGTCATACCACCATCAATAAAATGGCTTGCGCCTGTGATGTAATCCGAGTCATCGGAAGACAAAAAGACCGCCAATTTTCCAATATCGGAAGGCTGACCAATGCGATTGTAAGGAATTAATGTCATCAAACTTTGAAGGGCTTCGGGCGTATTCCAAGCAGCCGTATTGATAGGCGTTTGAATTGCGCCTGGGCAAATGCTATTGACACGTATTTTGCGGTCGCCATATTCTTGCGCCAAACTTTGCATAAACATACGAATTGCACCTTTGGAAGAAGCGTAATTGACGTGACCCGACCAAGGAATAATCTCATGCACCGAACTCATACAAATAATTTTGCCTGTGGCAACCGATACTTCGGGTCTTGGTCCGCGTCTTAAAAACTCACGAATGGCTTCACGAGCGCAAAGGAATTGACCTTTCAGATTTACATTAATGACCAAATCCCATTGATCTACGGTCATTTCATCGAATTTTGCATCGCGTTGAAGTCCTGCGTTGGCAATCAAAATATCTACTGTACCATAAGTTTTGACCGCTTCTTGAAACATCGCAATCACTTGTGCTTCATTGCTAACATCTGCTTGAATAGCAACAGCTTGGCTACCCATTGCTTTGATTTGGTCCACAATCTCTTGTGCAGTTTCTGGTTTAGTCACATAATTGACAATTACATTTGCGCCCGCTTCGCCTAATGCCAAAGCACAACCTGCACCAATACCTGAATTTGCGCCTGTAACAAGGGCGGTTTGACCTTCTAGTTTTCTTCCCATGATAAATTTTAGTTTTTAGAAAAAAAGTGTTTGTTTATTCTTTTCCTTTTAAACACTTCAATTGAGATTTCATTTATTTTTAAAATGTTAAAAATTAGAATGTTAGATTTTGAAAGACAAAAATGATTATTGTGACCAAGCGTAAAGAACAAAGCTACATTAATTTTCAAAAAAATAAAAAAAATAAAAAAATCGTTTATATTTACATTTAATTTTTTTATCATTTAACACACACAAATAATGAAGAATCAACTAATCTTATGCGCTTTCAGTGCATTGTTGTTAGGTGCTTGCGCCAAGGTTTACAAACCGCCTACTGCAGCCACACCACTTTTTACCGAAAAAAATCAAATTGCGCTCGAAGGCTCGTATAGTAGAGCAGGAATCAATTTTAGTGCGGCGGCTTCTGTTTCGCCACAGCTCGCGGTTATGTTCAATGGACAATATAACAATTGCACCCAAAAAGATCCAATCATAGACAAACAGCCAGCTTCTGGTAGCTATGGTGAATTTGCTGTTGGCTATTTTAAAAAAGTAAACGATAATTTTATTTTTGAAACTTATGGAGGGTATGGATTGGGTAAGTTAGCGGATACCTATCAACTTATAGATAAAGTCCACGAAGAAAGTTTTAAGTACAATAAAGTATTTTTACAGCCAAATCTTGACTTAAAAGCAGGTATGGCTGACTTCATTCTTACACCTCGTTTTGCTTACGTTTTTGGAGACTATATAGGGAATTTAATTCCTGTAAATGGTGTTGTAAATCCAGATCTTAGTCAAAAAATTAATTTTTTTAGCGCAGAACCTACCCTTACTATTGCTATAGGAACTGAAAAGCTAAAAGGCTTTATGCAAGGCGGAATGACTTTCAACAAATATTCTATTATCACTTCTTCATATAATATTGGTGGAGGCATAAAATTTAAGTTTTCTACAAATTTTGCTAAAAAGTAGTTTATCTATTGGTTATTTAATCTTCTGATAATCAACATTTTACAAAAAAAAACGCTTGTTGTGCGACTGCACAGCAAGCGTTTTTTTATAAACCCAATTTACATAAAAATTAAGCAACTTTTTCTAATATCATAGCGGTACAAAGGCACATTCGGTTGTTGGTGCGCTGCAAAACATCAAAGTTGGGGCAACTTTTGCATTGCGCCCAAAAGGCAAATTCTTGAGTTATTTGGGCAAAGGTAGTTGGTTTGTAACCCAATGCTGTATTGATATTCATGACGTGCAGATTGGTCGTAATGCCAAAAATAGTCGCGTCAGGATATTTTTGTTGCACCAACTCAACCGCAGCTTGCTTGATTTGTAATGCTAACCCTTGCTTACGAAATTCGGGTACCACAATCAAACCTGAGTGTGATATTTGAGTGCCTTCTGACCAAATTTGCAAATAACAAAACCCTGCAAAACGATTGTCCTCCGTCAAAGCAATCACGGCGTGGCCATCGGTAATGACTTGCTCGATTTTTTTTGGGTCGCGCTTTCCAATACCAGTACCTCTTTGGATGGCAGCGGATTCTATGGTTTCACATATTTGAGCAACGAAGGCAATGTGCGAAGCATTTGTTATGACAATTTTCATTTTTTCAAAAAATTGATGTGTACAAGATATTTGTTATTTTTATAATACAAATTTGCTTCGCTTATATGAACTGTATGTGAAATGTATGTTAAGTTATTGTGAATTATTATTGCAAGCAAACCCTCAATCCATCACTTCGCCCGTTGGAAATACCCAACGCAAAAATTGTGGCATCACTTCGCCCCAAGTCGTAGGATTGTGTTCGCCGCCTTCTACCTCGGTGTAGTATAAATCATCGGGTGAATAACCTTTTTGGAGCAAAAGATTGAGCATATCTTTGGTGTCGTCTATGGCATCTATCACGCCATTGTTGTTTCGGTCAGAGGTTTCGTCGTTTGTGCCAGCCATAAACCAAAAGCGCAAACCTTCTTTTTTTGCGCTACTTTCCACAACTTCAAACATGATGCGGTCAGCGTCGGGGTCTTCTTCGCGAAAGCTAGTGTGTCGCCACCACAACGAGCCTGAAAAAACGCCGACTTTGCCGAACGTTTCGGGGTGCGCCCAAGCAATGTCCAAGGCAGACAATCCGCCGAGCGAAAAACCTGCAATGGCGGTTTGGTCAGACGAAGTGGCACATCTAAATTTTGACCTCAAAAACGGCACTAACTCGCTCATTATGAAGCGTGTATAACGATTCGCCATGCTCCCGAATCCGTTGTAGGCTTCGCGCATAGCCGTCCCGTATTCCAGCACACGATGGCTGTCTGCATGGATTCCGACCACGATTGCAGACTGCATTAAGCCCTCGTCATACATCTTGGATAGTACTTTCACCATGCCCAATCGCTCAAAATCTTGACCATCATTGATGAGCAACAAGGGGAAATTTTGTTTGCTATTTTTATAATAATTGGGTGGTAAATAGACCTCAATTTTTACTTTTCGAGCCAATTGTAACGAACGATTTGCGTATCTCAATGGCTTTACATAAAAATTGGGCTGACACCGATGTATTATTTTTTTTAGCATAATCTATTTATTTTGCAAGCAATTTGGCATTAGCCAATAAAACAGTAAAATTATAAGTTTATCGTATTTTTCGTTTCAATATGCAATGGGCAATGGGCAACAAAATGAAACGAAATTTGCTTATTATTTACGACTGTTGCTCATTGCAAGTTGCTCATTGCTCATTGTTTTATATATTTTTTAACAATTCCGAAAGTTGCTCGAAATGTGTTTGCATCCGTTCGGGATTTGTAGCGCCGCCGTATCGAGCCATCAAGCACGTATCGGAGAGCATAGCGAATTGTTCGCTACTTTGTTCTGATACGTTATTTTCACGTAAGTGACTGATTATCTGAATTTTAGAAACTGAATCAAAATTTAAACTATATTTTTGAAGCGCTGTTTTTTTGAGTATAGCGTCTAATTCTCCATAAAAAAGTGCTGAATTTTCGCTTGATAATGCCTGTTTTAAAGTTACTAATTCGCTTGGTATTTTATCGTTTTCGATGCTTTGTGTTTGTGCATTATTTGCTACTTCAACTTTGGTTTCAACTACTTCATGTGCTTGTGTAGGCGCATAAGTTTGTTGAAAACGCGTTAAATCGTCTTCATTATTTATTGTTTTTGTTTCTTCTTTTTGGGTGTTGTTTTCATCATTATGATGATGATTAAACACTTCGCGCACTTGTGGCGTTTTTATTTTTTGCTTATTTTTATAATAAATAAACGACAATACGCTGACTACCAACACACCTAAAATTGCTGCTATCCAAGCCAATGTTTTTCCAAAATCGCTTGTATTTTTTTCATTTTCAAGGTGTTTATTGGTGTCGAGTGCCACGCCAGTTCCTTGCTTCACATTGAGCAAAATATTGGTCATATTGATGGTTTCGTAAGTGCCTTTTTGAGTATCAAAATACGAAAATGTAGGCGAAATGGTATAAGCTCCTACTTGATTGGCTTGCACAAGGTACTCGATTTCTTTTGTACTCACTATGCGGCCACCATTTTCATTACTTTCTTCGTTGATTATTTTGGGATCGAACGCACGTAAACCATTTGGCAAATTGAGCGCTTGTGGTTGCACTTGTTTTAGGCCGCCATCGCCGCGCAACAACACCCGAATCGGTACGACATCGTCTGTGCTAATGTCTTGTTTTTCGACGCTAGCGGTGGCCGTCCATTTACCTACTGCACCACTAAAATTGGCAGGTGCGCCAGCTGGCAAATCCTTTACTTTTATGGTCGTGGCGTCACAACCGAAATTGATAACGTCCATGCCAAAACCCATCGAAAGACCTTCCATTTCCATCGCTTCTACACCCAATGTGCCGCTTTGTAATGGATATAAAATAACGCGATGTATGGTTTTTGACATATATCGCTTACCATTCAAGACTTGTACAGATTGTGAATTATCAAAATTTTCGACTTTTTCAACCGTAAATCCTGGATAAGTTGGCATCGAAATCGGCTTTATTTGATCCAGAGCAACAGCCGAATAGACCTTATAATCCACGACAATGCCTTGCCCGACGTATGCTTCTTTGCTGCTAAATGCAGCGAATAAAAAAACATCTCCTTTGGCATTTTTAGGCACTGGTGTCGCTGATGCGCTACCAACGGGACTGTCCGAAACTTCTATTTTGATGGGTTGTGTATGGTAAGTTTGGCCTTGTGCCACAACGGTCGCTTCGCCAATCACAAAAGTACCTTTTCGGCGCGGACGGAGCACATAATCAACTGATAATGATTGAGTTACATTACCATTGACCATTTCCATTTGCTGGCTTTCGTTTGGGCCTGATTCGACGATAAAATCACTAAGGCTTGGCTCTTTCAATCGACCTTGCGGCTTGAGATTTGAAAGTATGAACGACACCTGAAAACGTCCGTTGGTCGGAATAGAAGTTGCGCTTGTTCTTGCTTCAAAACCTGTTTTTTGAGCAAAAGCAAACGTCTGTATAAAGCACGAAATAATGATAAAAAAACGAAAACGCATTGTATGTTTTATTGACCGTTTATAAATACTTAGCCATTTGACAAGCGTAAAGTTTAATATTTTAGTTTCAAGTTTATGATTACATTTTAATTGGCAAAAAACAATAGGCAATTTTGAAATGAAAAATTGCAATAAAGCAAAAATCTACTTTTTGCTTATTGTTTATTACTGAAAACTTCGGAGAAGTATTAGGTACTACGTTGCGTTAGATTTTACTCTACGATTAGTGTTTTTTTATTTATAAAAATCATTCGTTTCCATTGTTTATCTAGTTTTTTTTATTCGTGTATTCGTGGCTAAAAAACATCTTATGTAGTATTTTTTAGCCACGAATACACGAATATTTTACATCAAAAAGTAATAATGATAACGAATGTTATTTTACAAGTAAAATAATTACACTAATTGGAGTTCTCCGAAGTTTTCAGTAAAAAATAAAAAATCATTTTAAAATATAAAAAATATGAGTTTATCTATCACGAATCTAATTACATACTTTGCCATTGGCGGCGCTATATTGACGGCCATTATGGTTGTGTTAAAGTTGCACAAAAGTTTATGGATGACATTTTTACAAAATTTTTGTGGCGTTTGGTTCTTATTTTCGGGTTTCGTAAAAGCCGTGGATCCAATCGGAACGAGCTATAAAATGGAACAATATTTTGCTGAGTTCGAAACCACATTTGCAGGCATCGGTTGGAAAGGTTTTGCGAGTATTTTCCCTGCCATGTCCAAATACTCAATGGGTTTTTCGATTGGCACAATCTTATTTGAGCTCCTGTTGGGCGTGATGCTCATCATCGGGATTCGTAATCGCCTTACGGCTTGGTTGTTTTTCTTATTGATGTTGTTTTTCACTGTTTTGACAGGCTACACATATATGACAGGTTATGTGCCGCAAGGCATCAATTTCTTCGATTTTGGCAAATGGGGGCCTTATGTAGCAACCAATATGCGCGTCACGGACTGTGGTTGTTTCGGCGATTTTATCAAACTCGAACCCAAAACATCTTTTTTCAAAGATTGCTTTTTGATGTTGCCAGCCTTGTTATTTTTATTGTTTTCGAGTAAAATGCACGTGCTATTTACGCGCAAAGCACGTTTTGGCGTTGGCACATTTGCAGGTTTGGCATCTATGTTTTTCTGTTATTACAACAGTTATGTATCGCTGCCAGTTATTGATTTTAGACCATTCAAAGTTGGTACAAACCTACTCGAAAAACGCGCTGCCGAAGAAAAAGCAGCAGCCGATGTAGAAATAAAAGCCTACGTAATGGAAAACGAAAAGACAGGCTCTAAGGCAGTTGCCAATATTCCAGAAGGGCAAGATCCAGCTAAATTTTGGATGGAAAGCATCTTAAAAGAATACCCGAAAGCAGACGGTTGGAAGGTTTCGGATCAAATCAAAACCGAATCAGCTGTGCCACACACGAAGGTTTCTGACTTCGATTTCTTCGATATTACCGAAAATGAAAGCCAATATAACGAAGATGTTTTGAGCGATAAAGAGTATAACTTACTGATAATCAGTAGTAGTATTTTATATACCAACAAAAAAGAGAATGAAATAACGGTAAACGAAAAAAAGGTAGTTTATGATACTTTAGGCTCAAAAGTAGTCCAGCGTGACACCATAATACCGCGTACCGAAATCGTGGTGACAGCCGATTGGAACGAAACTTACGTGAAGCAATGGAGCGAAAAAATCATGCCTATATGTGCAGCCGCAAAACGCGACAACAAAAACGTAAACATCATCACACACGATGGCCGATTGACTATAAAAGCATTTCAGAATTACATAGGTGCTAAAGATATTCCTTTTTACCAATGCGACGACTTGGTGCTAAAAACCATCATTCGCTCAAATCCAGGTGTGATATTGATGAAAGGCGGAACGGTCGTCGATATGTGGCACATCAACCAAGTGCCAAGTTATGAGGTCATAAAGGCGAAATCGATGAAATAAATACATAGTCAAAACTGCCAATTAGTCATTTTTGTCATTTAGACTTTGAAAATCAAGATTTTAGATAATTTCTAAATTACAAAAGAATCATAAAAAAGACCATTCAGAACGTAGTTTTGAATGGTCTTTTTTATGATTTATTCAAGGTTTTTTTATGAATATTATCAAATAATAAGTTTTTTTAATATATTTTAAAATAATATCAAATTTTTTGAAAAAAGTATAGAATTGTATTAATAAAAATTCGTTACTTTGCACTCCAATACTAACAGCGTTTAGATGAAAACGCACCAACTAAAATGTTCCTATGTTAAGCCGTCGAATTGTCCGTGTGAAGGTTATGCAAGTGCTCTACTCAATGAGCCGCGACCAAAGTTTAAAAATGAGTGATGCCCTTGCACGCTACAAACAGAGCGTATCCAAAACGTTCGAGTTGTATATCTACAACTTATACATCATGCTAAAAGTAGCAGAATTTTCTGAAAAAGATGCTGAAAATCGTGGTAATAAACTTCGCCCAACGGACGAAGATCGCAACTTTAAGGCAAAACTTGCTCAAAATAAATTCACACAATCGCTCGTTACTCACCATGAATTAAAGAAATTCATAATCAAATATAACCTTGAAGCGAACTTAGATGTAGATCACATCAAGACGCTTTATTCGGAGTTTGCGAAAACTGATGAGTACAAAATATATGTTGCGAAAGACATAAAAGCCGAAGAAGAACACGTCACTATGTTGTTGTCTTTGTACAGATTTTGTATCGCCAACGAACTTTTCAATGACATCTTGGAAGATTACCATTACAACTGGGAGGACGATAAATCGTTGGTGATGGGCGCAATGAAGAAGACCTTGAAAGCATTGCCAGCCGAAGATACTTTCTATAAAGAATTTGTGCCAGATCAAGAAGTCGTCAAAGATTTCGGTGAAACGCTTTTATTGAAAGTAAATGCAACTGATACTGCACTACTGGCTCACATCGAGCCGAACCTAAAAAACTGGGATGCTGACCGTGTGGCAATTATTGATATGATTTTATTGAAAATGGCGATTTGCGAAATGCTCGATTTTAAGAGTATTCCAACTAAAGTGACGTTGAATGAGTTTGTAGAAATTTCAAAAATATACTCAACAGATAAGAGTAAAGAGTTTGTGAACGGTATTTTAGATCGTTTGCTCAAAAAACTTGAAAAAGATGGCCAAATTGTAAAAGAAGGACGCGGATTAATTGATTCTTAATCAAAAATCCTTTACTTTTGCAGAAAAAATTACAACACTCACAACTTTTTGTATTTAATTTACATTGTTATATTTTTAAAATATTCAATATTCTTTATAACAAAAAGTACTACAATAAACTAAACCTCGAAGGACTGTATTTGCCCTTCGAGGTTTAGTTGTAAAATCAATATTCCATATATTACAATAAAATTTAATCATTTCCAAAAAATAAATTTATATTTATTAATGAAAAAGATATATATTCTGTTTGCATTTGCTCTTTTGTGCCAAAATATGTTGCAAGCTCAACATCGTTACAACACTAACGGTATCACTATGAAACGTATTTGGCTAGATAATAAAACGCTCATAGATAATAAAATTGCACCAGCTAATAGCTGGTCGAAAGGTATTGAATTTGGATATGTGCATCATGTCACAAATTGGTTCAATGTGTCTGTCCCGATTCGTGTTGGAACCATGAACACATACAATACAAATGGTGAATTGACGCGCTCCAACGTTATTGGTGGTTTAGATGTAATGGGACAATTGAAATATTTCAATCCAGATAAACTCCTGACAATATATGCAACAGCTGGTATAGGTAGCGTTGCTGAAAAATTTAATAATTTAGGTCTTCAAGTACCAGTTGGTGCAGGTTTGAATGTCAAGATTGTGGACGATGTATATTTAAACCTTCAATCGGAGTATAGATATGGTTTGAACACCACAAAATCTAACCTACAACATGGCATCGGATTTTTGATATTGATGGGTGGTGAAAAAAAGGCAAAAACGCCTCCAACACCAATCATGCAAGATAGAGATAAAGATGGTGTGGCTGACGAAGAAGATACTTGCCCCGACACACCTGGTCTTGTCTTGATGAACGGTTGCCCTGATAGTGATGGTGATAAAGTAATAGACAGCAAAGATTTATGCCCAACTGAAGCTGGTTCTATTGCCTTGAAAGGTTGCCCAGATCGTGACAAAGATGGCATAGCTGACAAAGACGACAAATGTCCTGATCAAGCAGGCCCAGCAAAAACTGGCGGTTGCCCAATGCCCGATGCTGACGGTGATGGCGTAGCTGATACCGAAGATGCTTGTCCGAATGCTGCTGGACTTGCTACAATGGGCGGTTGTCCAGATCGCGATGCTGACGGTATAGCCGATAAAGACGATTCGTGTCCAGACGAAGCTGGAACGGCAGCACTCAATGGTTGCGCCGATAGCGATGGCGATGGTGTTGCCAATAGCAGAGATAAATGCCCAACCGAAGCTGGGACTTTAGCAAATATGGGTTGTCCAGAAGTGAAAAAAGAAGATAAAGAAATCGTAACTTTGGCTACAAAAATGATTCAATTTGAAACATCGAAAGCGATATTGCTAAAATCTTCGGCAACGACTTTAGACCAAATTGCAGATGTGCTAAAATCACACCCAGCATATAAATTAACTATAAGCGGACATACAGACAATATAGGCGATGCAAAACGCAACTTACGCCTTTCTGATGATCGTGCCAAAGCCTGTCGTGATGCCTTGGTATCACGAGGGATTGATGCTACTCGTATGAGCTTTGCAGGTTTTGGAAAAACTAAACCTGTTGCAGACAATAGAACTAAGGAAGGACGCGAAAAAAATCGTCGTGTAGATTTTGAATTGTCTTACTAATTTCAAAAGTTTTATTAAATTTTTGAAATTAATGAAAGCAAAATAGCTTAAATACGTAAAAAGGAGAAGAAAACAATTGTTTTCTTCTCCTTTTTACGTATTATCAATTAAGGATTTTTTTTGTGGGTTGAGGTTTGGTTTTATGTTTCAATCAATAAAATTTGTACTTATATCTTTTATAACTTTTAAGAACTTCTCCGTTATAATTTAAAATTTTTATTAGTAATTTCTGCTTGTCATAAATATAAATATCTCGAGTTTCAGTTTCGCTACCAACTACTTTCCATAGTTTTCGTATGAGTTGCCTATCATAATTGTATTGCCATTCATTTATACACCATAAACTGTCTGGCTTGTCGTCATATCGAAGTTCAGTTTCAATATTGTTACTTTTGTCATATCGAAACGCTTGGCGATAAGAAAATTTGTCTTTATAATAATGTATCTTTTCAATAGGTCTTCCTAAATTATCTGTTATTTCTAAATCTTGATTTTTCTCTTTAATTTTTGTAATAGTTTCATTTGAGAAATTGAAAATACTGTCATTTGAGATTATTTTATTTCTTATGTCTTTTGAGTAGTCTTCAAATCTCGAAATAATGTTTTCATCAATGTATTCAGTTTCTTTAATGAGTTTACCTTTTGAATCGTATTCAAATGTTGTTGTATTTATTAGATTGCTTTTTTTATTGTCCTTGAATCGCCAAAATTCCACTTTTATTTTTTCCCCTAAACTGTCATAATAGTAATAATGGACATTATCTATTTTTTTATAATTTCGGCCATGTCCACATACAATATTAATTGAGCTGTCAGCAGATATTGACATTCTACTAAAATTGAATATTTCGCCATATTCTCCTTTTTCAATTATATTTCCTTTTTTATCATAACGTTCATAACCTGTTTTTTGACTTGATTTTCGCCATTTACTTATACCATAATCTTTTGTTCTCTTGTATGTATATTCTATTTCTGTTCTTGTTTTTACTTTAGAATAAAAATCAAAATGAGCGCATGAACTTAATCCTAAAAAAAATGCCAATATTATTATCAATTTCATTTTAGTTTTTTGATAACGTATTTGAAATAAGTTAAGGTTGTTTATTTACCATTCATTTCATTATGAATCGCAATAACATCGTCAATAGAAACTTTGGTAGCTTCTGCAATTTCCTTAATAGAAAGTTTGCCCCAACTAAGCATATTCTGAATTAAAACTTTCGTATTAAGTGCAATACCGATTTCTTTGCCTTCCAAAAATCGAAGGTCTTTTGTAACATCATAATTTATAGACATCGTAGAGAGTTGTTTAGTGATTTCAAGTTGCAAGTTACGTAAATTTGATAATATTTCCAACTGCATAATTAGCTTTTCTAACTTTTTCTTGTTTTTAGTTTTGTCTTTTAGGTTTTTGATAATCCGTTGAATGACCTTTGATTTATCTTGTTTTTTAAAATCAGCTAAAATAGCCAATATAATTTCTTCGGGTTGTTCAGAATTTACAAATAGCTCATAATCAATGGTGTTGAGACAAATAACTTCGTACTGAAACGAAATATTGGGCATTGAAAGTTGCGTTTCGGCAGTCCAATTTCCTGTGCCGAGATAAATTACATATTGCTTGATTGGCAATCTGAATTTTTCAAAAAATAAAGAAAAATAGACTAAAAGTCGATGCAACATAAGAGAAGCCGTTTCAAAACCTACTTTGGTCATAAAAAAAGATTTTAAATTTATGTTTTGTTTATTTTCAAGTCCATAGCTAAGGCTATGCACTTAAAAATAAGCCTTACCTAAATCTAAAATCCTTATTTTTTCTAACTCAAATTAGGTTTTAAAACAGCTTCTAAAATGCACATCTGACTGAAATTCAAGATGATACATCGTTTTGAGTAAAGTTGCGTTATCTATACCGATTTTTAGAAAATCAGCTCGTCTTTCTATCGTTCTTGGAATCCCAGTTGGCACATTTTCAATGGTAGCGGCTTCTATACCTAACAATTTTTGTAAAATAGGCGTTCCAATTTTTTCAATCGTTTCTTTAAATATTTTATCGTAATCCTGATGTTGATTCATATATGATTTTGTTTTTCATACAAAAATAGTTTTAAATATTTACCTACCCAAAATTCGTTTTAAAAATTTTCACCGCAATTGCCAAGAGTATCACGCCGAAGAACTTGCGAACTACCAACAATCCTGCTTTGCCCAAGATGCGTTCTAACCATTTGAGCGACAACAAAGTAAGGTAAATGACTGCCAAATTGAGGAGAATCCCAATCAAAATGTTTTGTGTTGCGAAGTTTGGTTTTAGCGAAATAATAGTAGTGAGCGTTCCAGAACCTGCTATCAGCGGAAACGCAACAGGCACGATGCTACCCGAAGGTGTGCCAGGGTCTTCCTTGAAAAACTCTACGCCGAGTACCATTTCTAAACCAATCAAAAAAATCACGATTGAACCCGCCACGGCAAAAGACTTGATGTCCACGCCTAAAAAACCAAGGAAACTTTCGCCTACAAATAAAAAAAGAACCATCAAAAAAGCTGAGGCAAGCGTTGCTTTTCCAATATGAATTTCGCCCAATCGCTCTTTTAGACTTATCAAAATCGGTATGGCACCAAGTATGTCTATGACCGCAAAAAGCGTAAAACTGACCGTAAATATTTGGTCTATGTTGAATTGTAAATCCATGTGAAGTCTGTTTTTTATGAATTGAAGTTTAAAAATTATGCGAAGTCAAATTTTAAAATAAAAAATTTTACTTTATAAGGCTGCTTTTACCTTGAAAAGCTACTGCTTTTGTTCTCCCTCCCTTTGGGAGGGTCGGGGTGGGTCTGATTTAGGGAGGTCTTTACCATCACCCAATCTTAACCGAAGTCATAGATAACGAGCCGCCCAAGGCTTTATCGTTAAATAGCGTAAGTTGTTCGTTTTTATCTTGCAAAGCCAATGAATAGAGTAGTGGCAAATAATGTTCGGTTGATGGAATTGCCAAATCCACAGCGCGTCCGAGTGTTCTGAAATCAATCAACGCTTGATGGTTGCCTTCTAATATGAATTGGTTGAGTTTCGTTTTGGCTTCGCTAGCCCAATCGTGTGCATAATTATCGACGTTTATTTTGTCCCAAGCAACCAAACCTAAGTTGTGTACTATATTACCGCTGCCGACTATCAAAACACCTTTATTTCGTAGTACAGACAACTGTTTCCCCAAATCGTAGTGATATTGTGGCGGCTTCGAGTAGTCGATGCTCATCTGAATCACAGGCACATTTGCATCAGGATATAAGTGTTTGATGACACTCCATGCACCATGATCTAAACCCCAATTATCGTCCAGACCGACATCAGTTGTTTTTATTATGTTTTTGGTTTCGAGCGCCAGATCGGGACTGCCAGGCGCGGGATATTCTACATCATACAACGCTTTCGGAAACCCACCAAAATCATGTATCGTTTTTGGATTGTTCATAGCGGTCACGAAAGTGCCGTTTGTTTCCCAATGCGCTGATATACATAGGATTGCGTTTGGTTTTTGAAACGTTTTGCCTATGTTTCTGAATCCTGACACAAACTCATTT
The DNA here is from genome assembly GCA_043764975.1 of Saprospirales bacterium. Lineage (GTDB taxonomy): Bacteria > Bacteroidota > Bacteroidia > Chitinophagales > Saprospiraceae > JAYUJV01. The sequence continues at coordinate 3,226 of JAYUJV010000394.1, read as the reverse complement.
TCCTCAATTGCATTCATCGGACTGCCGTGACCGAGAAACAATACTGGCATTTTTTCAGTATCAAAAATCGGATTTGTCAATTGATTGAGCGCGCTTAGTTTCATAGTATTTGCAGCAAAAGGTAATATCGCCATAGATTTTAAAAATTGATTTCTTTTCATTTTAGCAACGAGTTTATTCGCTAACGTAACGACAAATTTAATCTTTATGTTATGTAGCACCGAATTTATTCGGTCATTTATAAATATATTTAGTTTCTGTAAAAAACATTTTAGTTTTTATTGCTGACTTGACTTACTATGTCTTCAAGACATAGTAAGTCTTGAACCAATTTACGTTTTTTTTACATATTTATTTATGATTTTAGAATACCGAATAAATTCGGTGCTACATAAAAAAAGCTGCATCTTTGCTTTGCAAAAATACAGCCTTTTATTCATTAAATGAAAATTATGATTTTAGAATCTTGAATCTTAAAAAAAAATAATTTTATGATAAATAAATTATAAAATATTGATAATCAAGTTTTTAAATTTATTTTCTTAATTTTCTTAATTACTTTAATTTCAATCAAGCTTCACCGATTGAGTCATCTTTCTTTTCACTTTTCCAATTGTCGAGTAGTTTCAGACCAATCAAATCTACGATAGAATTTGAGCCTTCGCCACCGCCTACAATCAATGTATCTGGTATGATTTTGACACCATCGCGACCTATGATTTCGGCAATTTTCATTTTCACGAAACCTTCGCCGCCGATAGAACCGACCTGCAATTGATACGCTTCGGCATTGGATTTACCAATCGCCAAAATCTTTGAGGCTTCGGCATCACCTGTGGCGCGTGTTCGTTCGGCTTCGGCATTACCCATAATCCGTGTTTTTTCGGCTTCGGCAATCGCAATTAATTTGGTGCGTTGCGCTTCGGCTTCGGCTTGTATCTTTACAGAGTTGGCGTCACCACTTGCTTTCTTAACTGTTGCCTCGGCTTGTCGTTCAGAAATCTGAACGCTTTGTTGAGCCGCTACTATTTGCTTTTGCATATCGGCAATCGCCGTTTCTTTTTCAAGTAATTGACGTGTTTCTTGTGCCATACGTTGCGTCTCGAAAGTCGATTTTTGTTCTTCCGCCAATTTACGATCGGTCAGCGTTTTCATCAACGAATCTGGCGGTACAATGTCGCCTATCAGCGTGTCCACACCATTTACGTTATATTGCGTCAGTACTTCTGCGATGTGTTCTTTGGCAGAGTTTTGGCGTTCTTTACGACTTGTCAAAAACGAAATCACATCAGCATCTTGCGCCGAGTTACGGAAATAATTACCAATAGTTGGCTCTAACACTTGACTTACGAGGTTCATCATCGTACCAAATCTGGCGATAACGCGTGGCGCATCTACATTCGAGATGTGTATAATCTGCGACACATCTAAGTTGAACGGAAAACCGTCTTTTGAGCGCACCGTTATCGTGGATAAATGGCGGTCGAGGTTGTGCGACTCGTTGCGCGCCGATGCCCAGTTGAGTACCAAATTCGTAGTTGGCACTTGCTCCACTTTCATGGTGTATGGATTGATGGGGTATTTACCTGGCCCAAGGGCTTCCGCCCAAACACCTTTATAACCTTTCGGAACAATATTGCCATGCTTAAAATCTTCGCCACTCACATCGAGTCCGTCGGGCCCAACGAATGAGTTCACGACACCAACCCAACCAATCGGAATTTGTAGCATTTCGATTTGCTCCACTTGCACAAACCATGGATTGAAATTATATAAACCCGAAAGCACAATTTGCTGTTGCAAACCTCGTCGGCCATTGGCTTTCAAAAACGCATCGGCGTTCTGGAAGTTGTTGTGACCTTCTATGGTTTGCCCTGCGATTTGTCCGCCATCGAGTTGTTCACCGTCGAGTGTGGTTATGATACCAACTTTATTTTCTTCGATTTTCGACATATCGACGAGCGATATTTCAAATAAAAAAGTATTGATACGATAAGTACCTGCCGTAATAATGGTCGATTGACGACCTTTTTGACCTCCGTTTTGAATAAAAACGACTGCATCTTGAAACGAATCGCAAGCTACATTTCGCGCCAAAACACGTCCACTTGGTTGTTCAGCGCCATCTTTTGCGACCAAAAGCCCGATTTTGCCCGAAGGAATGATGATTAAAGGTTGCATCGTGATGTCGTATTGCCATATCCATTTCCAAAGGTGTAAGCCTGGCGCAAGCGTTTGTGCTTGATAACCCGCTTCGCCTTGTATGGCGATGATTCGACCTGGCGGCATTTCTTTATGCTCTCCGAATAGTACAAATTTTTTGGTCACGAGACCAATTTTATCTTCTGGTATGATGACGATTCCCATCAATTGGAAGATAATGCGATACGCTGCAATGCAGAGTACAAGTACTGGTATCCACCAATACTGAATAAGGTTTTCCATTGTTTTTACTGATTAATTGTGATTTAAAATTGTTTAGTAGCAACGAATTTATTCGTTGTATTTTAATTTTTTTTTGTTAAAAAACTATTTTTCATAAATTTAATAAAAACATTTTAGATTTTTAAAATCGTTAATATTTTGTTAATAAATGTATAATAATGAAACCAAAAGAATCAAAATAAAATTCCAACTATCGATGAAAACAAGTAAAAACACGACCAAATAATCATAAATGAGTACAAATAAAAAAGCCATTCTCTTTTCAGAAAATGGCTTAATATAAGAAATTTAGTATGAACAAATGGAACTACTTAGCTATTCATCGAATGGATTGAAATTTATAAGACTTTGCAGAAAATCCGTAAAATTTGCAATATGCAATATGCAAATTTTGCTAATTGTCTATTGTTTATTGAAACGGAAATATCTAAAACTTCAATTCTACTATCTTCTTGACAAATGCACAAGTAGTTAAAAATAATTTAATTCTCCTTCGTTACTTCACCCGAACCAACTATATTTTTTTCGATACTCGGATTGCCTTTATAATGCACATCGCCGCTACCTGCTACATTTACTTCGAGTTTATCACTTACTGTCATGTAACAATCGCCACTACCACCGATATTTACTTCTGCTTTTTTGGTTGGCATATTATACATTTTTACCGTTCCGCTACCGCCAATATTGACGTCGATAGATTCTGCTTCGCCTTTCATAACAATGTCGCCACTACCACCGATATTGATTTCGATGTCTTTTGATTTAAAGCTATTCATAG
>JAYUJV010000393.1:0-2494 GCA_043764975.1 Saprospirales bacterium | reverse complement strand
AGTGCTTTAGGCGTTTACTGATACCAATTTGTATGTCGCTCGGTAAGTTATATCGAGTTTGGTTGGGCAAGTAAGTCTTCAATTGACGGCCTACGTTTTGCGCCACGATACTCACGCCAAATCGATTGTCGGGATTGTAATACATAGCCGAAATGTCCGCACCAAGTCCGTTGGCGCTATAAGATTCGAGTTGCGAATGTATGTATTTCAGGTTTACGCCAATACTATAATTGGCACTCAATTGTTTGGCTGCGCCAATCACAAACGCCTGTTCGCTTGCCGAAAACGTGCCTTTATTCACGCCATATTCATCGTTTTGAGCAAATTCGCCGTAATTTACGTATTTTATACCTGCGTGCAAGGTCATATTTATGCGTGGAATATGTTGCGCATAAGCAGCATAACCATGTTGCACACCAGCAAAAAAGAGATGATGATTGAACGAAATTTGTCCGCTGGATTGCGCCGAAAGTGCCGCCGGGTTTTGCCAAGCCAACGCAATATCGTCATCTTTGACACCAATCATGTTGCCGCCAAGTGCTTGTATGCGCGCCGAAGCTGCGTGGTTCAAGAACGTAAAACTTTGTTGCCCAGCTTGTTGTGCCGAAACTTGAAGCATCATCGCAAGCAACACGAAGCTAAAAAATAATCGTAATTTGTTGTTTATCAACATCTTGTATATAATTGCTTTCTTGTTTTTTATAAATAAATTAAAATCAAAATCAAAGTTACTGATTCTAAACGTTTTGGGTATTCAAAAAGATATAAAACTTTATTTCTTAACAAAAAAGGTGTTTTGAATTTGATTTTATAACATGATTTTATTAAAAAACGATACAATATATTTGGCTTTGCATCCGATGCCTTACGAAGTCAAAAAAAATAATTACTTTTGTAAAAAATTAGATTAAAATGAAATTTGAGGAATATAAAATTTCGAGTCAAGTAAAGCAAAATCTTCAAGACTTGGGCTTCAAGAAGCCAACCGATATACAATATAAGGCGATTCCTAATATCCTCAATGGAGAAGATGTGTTGGCGATTGCGCAAACTGGAACTGGTAAAACGGCTGCATTTGCAATACCGATTTTGAGCAAATTGCACGAAGAAAAATATAGAGGTAAATCAAAACCTGTCGTGAAATGTATCGTGCTAGTGCCTACGCGCGAACTCGCGATTCAGATTGCAGAGGTGTTTTATAAGCTCGGAAAAGGTACGGATGTAAAGACGCTTTGCTTGCATGGCGGTATAGAACAAGACCGACAAGTAGAGCGCATCGAGCAGGGCGCGGATATACTCATCGCTACACCTGGGCGTATGTTCGATTTGATTTATCAGAAACATTTGAAGATAACTGGCGTCACGACGTTGGTACTCGACGAGGCCGATCGTATGCTCGATTTGGGTTTTATCAAAGACATACAAGACGTAAAAAAATTTTTGCCGCGCTACCACCAAACCTTGTTTTTTTCGGCAACCATCAACGAAAATATAAAAGATTTGGCGTTTTCGCTTGTTAGTAACCCGATTCGGATTCAGATTTCGCCAAAAGATCCTGTGGCGAAAAACATAACGCACTCCGTCGCTTTTGTAGAAATGGACGATAAGCGTTTCTTTCTGGAGCGCGTCGTAAACGAACATCCTGAGAGTAAAATATTGATATTTGTACGGACAAAAGTACGCGCCGAACGCGTAAAATTGGCGATGGATCGTGTCAATATCGTGACCGAAACCATACATGGCGACAAAGAACAAGTCGCTCGAACATCGGTCATGGAGCAATTTCGGACAGGGAAAATGAAGATTTTGATAGCAACAGACGTGAGTGCGCGAGGAATCGATATTGCCGATGTGAATTATGTGGTCAATTACGATTTGCCTGATGTACCTGAAAACTACGTTCACCGCGTAGGTCGTACTGGTCGAGGTATGCAAAAAGGGATTGCCGTTTCGTTTTGCAGTACCGAAGAAAAACCGCTGCTCAAAGCCATCGAAGATTTTATGGATAAGCGTGTGCCAGTTTTAGAAATTGATAAAAACGAATACCACGAAACCATTGATTTTTCGATGGATACGACTAGCTCGGATTTGAAACATTTGATGGCGGAAGTAGAGGCATTTGAATTAAGTCAAAAAAAGAAAAAGAAGAAAAAGTAGGGAGGTCAATATTGTCGGTTAGTCTTTTATAGTCAAAACATCTAAAATCTTTAATATTTAAAATATTTTGTATAGAATTTTTTTTTGTAAATATTTGATAATCAATGTTTTGTAATTATTGAAAATGAAAAAAATGAAATTTTATTTTATAAATATCTCTTTTTTATTTGTAATGTTATGTAGAACTTGAAAGGAAATATCAAATTGTAACATTAAAAAATATTTAAACCGACTACACTACTGAAAACTTCGGAGAAGTCTAAAATAAGCTATTAAATAGGGTTATCGGCAGTAATCAGTGCCAAAATTTCGTTAATTTGTTCATTTGAGATGTCAT
>JAYUJV010000392.1:0-2497 GCA_043764975.1 Saprospirales bacterium | reverse complement strand
AACGATTTTCGGCAAATTTGCTTATTGCTTATTGTAAATTGTACTGAATATTCAACAAAGTCTTTAAAATTCAACGATTTTCGGTGAATGGCTAAGTTCTTACAGATTTATTTTTAATTCTTTTTTCAAACATCAAACTAAAAACAATGCAAAACGTAACAGCACTCAATACAGGTCTTCGATACGGCCTTTATGGCACATTGGCCATGATTGTATTCTCTTTATTCAGCTCATTATTGGGCCTGAATGAAATGAGTATGATTAGCGGCATACTCATCCTGGCCTTAACAATAGGTATTTTTTCGAGTATATTTGTCATGGCTATCCGAAACCATAGAGACGAATTGCAAGGCGGACAAATCACTTGGCTCAAAGGGTTTACGATTGGTGTATTGGCATCTTTTGTCATCGGTTTGCTCACAGGCGTATTTATGTATTTTTATTATCAATACATTGATACCGAATACCTACGAACGATTCCCGAAAAAACACAAGAAATGATGGAAAAATTTGGTTTACCCGAGAAAGATATGGAAAAGGCGCTGGCTGATGTACGAGCCAATAGCACGCCGTTTGGCATGATGAAGCAAACCATTAATTCGTATATTATATTTGGTGCTATCGTTGCATCTATTGTTGCTATTGTGATGAAAAGAGAAGAAAGTAGTCCTTTTGCAAAATAAAAAGATTCTAACTCCTTAGCCATTCATCAAATAAAGTGAAAATTGTAAGACTTTGCTCGAAAAATCAGTACAATTTGCAATAAGCAACAAGCAAAATTTGCCTATTGTCTATTGCTTATTGAAACGGATAATGCATGAACTTCAATTTTTATGGTCTGCTTGACTAATTACCAAATTACAACAAAAATCTGTTATTCTTATCAGAAACCTCAAGGGCGAAAAAAATAATCAATAAATTGGTTATTTTTTTCGCCCTTTTATTTTTTTTCATTGTCAAAGCTATATCTTTGCGCATGGAAAATCAAAATAATATACCTAACAATAAATTTTTAGGCGAATTTCTTACCTTCGACGATGTGTTACTCGTCCCTGCCTACTCCGAGGTATTGCCTCGTTCGGTAGATATTTCTTCTCACGTGACCCGTAATTTACGCATCAACACCCCCATTATCTCAGCAGCTATGGATACCGTTACCGAAAAGGCATTGGCAATCGCTATTGCACGACAAGGTGGTATTGGTATTATCCATAAAAACATGAGTATTTCGGCGCAAGCCGAGCAAGTACGTGCCGTAAAACGCTCCGAAAGCGGTATGATTGTAGATCCTGTAACGCTTCACGCAGAAGCAAATATCGGCGATGCACTGGCCTTGATGAAAAAACATAGTATTGGCGGTATTCCCATCACAGATGACAACGGTACACTCATTGGCATTTTGACCAATCGAGATTTGCGTTTTGAAACCCAATATGCTACAAAAGTAAAAGACGTGATGACTTCCGAAAAGCTCATCACTACACCTATTGGCACTACTTTGGCGCAAGCGAAAGATATATTGCAACGCCACAAAATAGAAAAACTCCCTGTCATTGACGAAAATTACAAACTTGTAGGCCTCATTACTTACAAAGACATGATGAAAGTCGTGAACTACCCCAACTCTTGCCGCGATGCGATGGGGCGCTTGGTGGTCGGCGCAGGGGTAGGCGTTACGCACGACACCATGGAGCGCGTATCGGCGCTCGTGCAAGTTGGCGTAGATGCTATTTTTGTGGACACAGCGCATGGTCACTCACGCGGCGTGTTGGATATGGTCAGCGAAATAAAAAGGAACTATCCGAACTTAGAAGTTGTTGGTGGTAATGTCGCAACGGCCGAAGGCGCATTGGCACTCGTAAAAGCTGGTGCTGATGGCGTGAAAGTCGGTGTCGGTCCAGGTAGTATTTGTACGACTCGTATCGTGGCAGGTGTCGGTATGCCGCAATTGACGGCTATCTACAATGCCGCGCAAGCCTTGAAAGGAAGCGGCGTGCCAGTCATTGGCGACGGCGGGATTCGTTATACTGGCGATATTGTGAAAGCCTTGGCGGCTGGTGCGAGCTGTATCATGGCAGGTGGTTTGTTTGCAGGTTGCGAAGAAGCACCTGGCGAAACCATCTTGATGGACGGTCGCAAATACAAAGTATATAGAGGTATGGGTTCGTTGGGCGCTATGGAACTTGGCTCAAAAGACCGATATTTTCAAGATGTGGAAGACGATATTCGCAAACTTGTACCCGAAGGCATCGAAGGGCGTGTGCCATTTATTGGTACATTATCCGAAGTTATGGTGCAATATATAGGTGGACTTCGTGCTGGTATGGGTTATTGCGGCGCAGCCGTCGTCGAAGATTTGACGCGCGCGCAATTCGTAAAAATAACCGCAGCTGGCATCCAAGAAAGTCATCCACACGACATCACGATAACCAAAGAATCGCCAAATTATAGTAGGAGATAGTTTTTTTAATTAAAGAAATTAAGAGAATTAAAGGAA
>JAYUJV010000391.1:0-6640 GCA_043764975.1 Saprospirales bacterium | reverse complement strand
CGCTATATGGATACGCCAGAGCAAAACCCAAAAGGCTACGAAAATGCCAATTTATTGAATTATGTCGAAAACCTTAAAGGCCGATTATTGATTATCCATGGCTTAGAAGATGATACGGTTTTGCCTCAACATTCGGCTGCTTTTGTCAATAAATGTATCGAAAAAGGTGTTTTAGTTGATTATTTTCCTTATCCAAATCACCCACATAATGTACGCGGGAAAGACAGAATCCATTTGTATAAAAAAATTGAGGATTATTTTAAGCGGAATTTGTAGTCCTCCCTAAGTCCCTCCGAAGGAGGGACTTTCTAACTGAGTGGCAAAATTTTAGTTTTCTATGTATAAAAACATTATAATTGAACAATTAAATTGGGAATAAATTTTATAAAATGATAATATACACTTTACCACATTTCGGAAAATTACCGATAATAAGTTTGAAAGAAAATTATGAGGTGAATATTGATTTGAAAGGAAATGAAATTCATCTAGACTTAAATTTTGATTTGGAATACGTTACCACTTCAACATTAGAAAAAGTAAAAAATTTTCTTGAAAATTTAGAGCAATTTGATGATTTAAATAAAATTCACATACTCAATGATTTCAATAATGGAAATGACGGTAGCGTAAAAATGTATTTAGAACATCATCTTGCAGAAGTAGATAAAGCCGAACTTGATACAATAATCGACTTTGACAATACGGAAACTGAACCTATCCAGCAACTTTTGGCAAAATTGAAGTTGGTTCGAGTTGGAATTTATCCTAAAAATAAAGAAAATTTTGCCATTTTTGATTATTCAATTGGTCAAGATATAACCAATTATTTAATCGTCATCAATACCGATGAAAATGGTAAAATGGATTATTTGACAATGGAAAGTTGAAATAATCTTTTTAATATTGTTCATAAAGAAAACGCCAATACAAAACTTGTATCGGCGTTTTTTTTATGAAAATAAATAATTTAATCTAAGTATTAATCTACGTTTTTTCTCCTTCCCCTTTGGGGAAGGTTGGGATGGGGCTTTTAAAACTCAAACACAAAACCCAAACTTGGCAACACAAAAAGCGACTTTTCTTCAAATACTTTTGGAACGGCATTTGAGCCATCTATCGCCAAAGGTTTATTGTCAGTCGTGATATATTGTAGTGTTTTCAAGTTACGCTCAAAGCTATACACTGGCAATTGTTGATTTTTGAACAACAATGCATTCGTAACGTCCAAGTAAATGTCTAAAGTTGTGCGCTTAAAATTAATTTTTTTATCCATACGGAAATCAAACTGTTGAAAAGGTGCTAATCGCTTGGTACTCAATTTATTATAGTCCAAAATACCTGTATTGAAAATCGCATAATTTCTTTGCGAAGCGGCCAAATCGAACGGCGTATATGGCGTGCCGCCAGCGATACGATATTTCAAACCCATTTCCCAACCTTTACGGAATTTACGACCAACGGTCGTCGAAACCAAGTAGCGATTGTCCCAAGCTGATGGAATCAAGACGCCATCTTTTCCAGAAAATTTGCTGACTGCATACGTAGCTGAAAAAACGACAAAGTGATTTTTGAATAACTTTTGTTGAAAAAAGAACTCTAAACCAACGGCTGTTCCTTTGCCTGTACTCGAAATTGCTTCGTTACCGATAGTTCCAAAATCTGCACCTTGGTTAGCGAGCGAAATACCGTTACGAACCGAAACTGGATAATCTGTGTACGCCTTATAAAAACCTTCGAGCGTAAAACGCGTACTTTCGCGCGGAATAAACTCAACACCAGCTACATAATGCGTCGATTTTACGTACTCAGCATTTTTATTCACAAAATTACCTGCATTGTCTTTAAAACCTAGAATCGTGTATGAAGGCAATTTTGCATAGCGTCCTATCGAGGCATTTATCTTCCATTTATCATCAATATTATAAGTTGCAGAAGCACGTGGCGAAAGTGTTTTCAAAGGATTATTTCCACTTGTCGTATAGTTATTCATGTCAGTTCTGATACCAAAATTCACGCTTAACTTATTGTCTAAGAAGCGATTAGATACTTGACCGAACAAACCATAACGTGCAAAATTAATCGCTGAATTAAACCCAACTTTGATTTCTGGTTGAATGACTTGACCTTGTGGATTTTTAATTTCTTTACGAATCACAGACTGAAAATCGTTGCTATAATCTGCGATTTGGAATGAACCACCTGCCGAAACTTTCCATGTGCCAATAAATTTATTGTAATCAAAACGCAATTTATTTTCGGTTTCAACTGAGTTGCTACCCAATAGTCGTTTCGTTTCGTCATTACGCTGTCCGTTCTCAAATTGGTTAAAACTATTATTCGCCGTATTGCGACTAATCGCGACATTGATATAACCATTGTCAATCAATCTTTTGAGCGAAACGCCCATTGTGTAATTCCATTGCTTTATGAATGGCGCACGTGCATAAATGTCTAATTTTGAGGCAGTTGTGTCGCCAACGAGTTCAGTAAAAAACTTATCAATAGCACCCAAACCTACAAAAGTAACGCTTGTTTTGGGATTGATTTTATGCGTAATTTTAGCTTGAAAATCATAATAATCTGGACGAATCGGCAAACCTAAACCAGCCAATAAAAATTGCAAATAAGAACGGCGCGCCGATGCTAAAAAAGTTGTTTTAGGGCCGAGTGGACCTTCCAAAGTCAAGGCAGATTCTGAACCACTCAATCTGAAATTGCCTTGCAAACGCTCTCTATTGCCATCGCGTTGTTTGAACTGAAAAACTGAACTCAACGCATTGTCGTATTTCGCATCAAATGCGCTCGAACTCAACGTCAATTCTTCTACAAACGAAACATTTAAAATCCCATTTGAACCGCCAGATGCACCTTGTGTCGCAAAGTGATTGATGACAGGAATCTCGATGCCATCTAAAAAATATACGTTTTCGCCTGGCGAACCACCGCGTACAATAATGTCATTTCTATTGCCAATCGTCGGCGGATTTCCGATACCTGGAAGCGTTTGCACGACTTTGAAAATATCAAAATTTCCACCTGGGCTACTTTTTATTTCTTCTGTACTCAATCGCTGAATCGAGTTTGGTGACTCGACCGTTGCTACTTTTATGGAACGATTGGCGCTGACCACCACTTCATTGATCGTCTTCGTTTCTTCACTCAACTCTATGTTGATGATGTTCGCATTACCAGCCGTAACGACAATGTTAAACTTCGTTTCTGCCTTGTAACCGACATAACTTGCTTTGACATTGTAACTCCCAACAGGCACTTTTAGTTGAAAATTACCATCAATATCCGAAGTTGCACCCACCAATGGATTTGTGCCTTCGACTACAATTGATACGCCGAGTAACAATTCTTGTGTCGCTTTGTCTTTTACACCGCCTTGTACAACGCCCATGCGTTGTGCGAAAGCACTGATGCAAATAAAGTTTAATAATAAAAATATTGTGTTTTTCATTTTAAAATAAGAATGTTTTTTTAATAAATAATTTAGAATCAAAACAGTCAAATTTTTGAAATGTTTTAAAATATTCAAATTAAAAATAGTAAATTTATACTGTAGTGCAAAAGGTTTTACATTTCGATTAGTGTTTTTTTATTTATAAAAATATTCGATAAAATTTGACTCGAATTTGGTATTTAGATTCGTGTATTAACTTCGTTGAGGGCTTTGCCGTTCGTGGCTAAAAAATACTATACGAGATATTTTTAGCCACGAATACACGAATTTAAACTTGAAAGTATAAAAAAATGAATATCGAATAACTATTTTACATGTAAAATAAAACACTAATCGTAGATAACAAATTAAAATATTCAAAAGGGTAAAACCAAACGTATTTTGGTATAGAATCAAAAAATGCTATTGCAACAAATCCAACGGCAATTGCTTAGTCGTTTTTGCACCCAATTCACGTATGCGTTCTGCACGTCCAACAAGCGTATCGCCATATTTTTTACTATCTGTCAATTTATTCATCGCATCTTGATAACCATCGCGCGCTTTATCGAGTTGTGTACCAACCAAGCGTAAATCATCTATGAAACCTACGAATTTATCATACAACATTCCGCTTTGTCTCGCGATTTCGATGACGTTATTTTTCTGTTTTTCCTGCGTCCAAAGGTAAGAAACCGTTCGCATGGTCGCGAGTAGAGTAGAGGTTGTGACCAACACTATATTACGATCCAACGCATCTCCGAAAAGGTCGTTTTCTTCTTGTAAAGCCAACGAAAAAGCAGGCTCTATCGGAATAAAAAGCAACAAATAATCTGGCGAATTTATCTGATATAAATGCTGATAATTTTTGCTTGCCAAATCCTTTATGTGTCGGCGAATACTGTCCACATGCGCCTTCAAATGTACTTGTTTCATTACATCGTCAGTCTCATTAAAATACTTTTCATAAGCGGTCAATGATAACTTTGAATCGACGATAAGATGCTTATTATCAGGTAGTTGTATGATAAAGTCTGGACGTTTTTGATTGCCCGATTCATCCGTAAATGAAGGTTGTACACGGTAGTGAATGTCTTTATTCAAACCTGCTTTATCGAGGATGAGTTCTAAGCGAAATTCACCCCAATCGCCTTGCGTTTTGCTATCGCCTTTGAGTGCCGAAACGAGGTTTGAAGCCTCTTGACTGAGTTGCATATTGAGTTGATAAAGTTGCTCAATTTCTTTTTTGAGCGAAGTTCTGTCCTTGGTTTCTTCTAAGTATTTTTTCTCAAAACTATCTTCAAAATCCTTAATTTTTTCGCGCAAAGGTGTCAAAATAGCACTCATTTGGGTTTCGTTGAGTTGTGCAAATTTCTGACTTTTTTCTTCCAACAATCGATTCGCCAAATTCTCAAATTCGAGTTTAAATCGCTCGTTGAGCGACTTCAAATCGTCTTCATGCGAAAGCATTTTTTCATTCAAGTTATTAATAATTTCTTTCTGACCCGCACAAGTTGACATGAGTTCGCGGATTTCACGTTCTTTGTCCAAAATGTTGTCTTGTAGCACATCTGTTTGAATTTGTTGGTTTTCAAACAAGTCTTTACTGACATAGCGCATACGCAATTCTTCCTCGGTCATGCTGCCGTTTGTAATCTGCACCCCTTTATTACCCGACATCCACCAGCCAGCTATGAAGCCCAAAACTAGGCCAAGTATTAATAAAATAATTCCATCTAAATTCATATATGTTGTATTTTTATCATGCAAAAGTAGTGTTTTTGTTTCAAAAACCTCAAAATAACTTACTTTTATTCTTAAAATAACTGTTAAAACTTGGTTTTATTTTAAATTGAATTTTCATGCAATTTATTTTATGAAAAGCTACATTTTACATTTATTTATCATGTATATTTGTATCAAAAAAACGTATGAAACGAATCGGATTAATGTCTGATACGCACAGTTATTTAGATCCAAAAATATTCGACTACTTTGAATCCTGCGACGAAATCTGGCATGCAGGCGATATTGGCACATTAGAAGTTGCTCAAAAACTCGCTGCTTTCAAGCCACTGAGAGCCGTTTGGGGCAATATTGATGAAAATACGTCCGTTCAATACGAATTTGAAGAAGATTTGCGATTCGAAATAGAAGGTGTTGATGTGTTTATGACGCATATCGGCGGTTATCCAGGCCGCTACAATGCTCGCGTAAAAAAAATCCTAACGCAACAACCGCCCAAGCTATTTATTTGCGGACATTCACATATATTAAAAGTAATATCAGATAAAACCTTGCATTTATTACATATAAACCCTGGTGCTTGTGGCAATACTGGTTGGCATAAAGTAAAAACCATCATGCGTTTTTCAGTTGATAATGGCCGTATTTTTGATGCAGAAATTATCGAATTAGGTTAAGTGCGAAGTGCGGCCAATTGGTAATTGGGCTATAAATATTTACTTAACGGTCAATTACCAGTTGACCGCACAACAACAATTCAAAATGGTCGATTTCAAAAATAGATTTAAAAAAATAATGGTTGCCAATCGTGGCGAAATTGCGATACGTATATTTAGAGCGGCTACTGAACTTGGGATTCGTACCGTTTCGGTTTATACTTACGAAGACCGTTATTCTTTGCATAGATATAAGGCAGATGAATCGTATCAGATTGGTAAAAATGATGACCCATTAAAACCATATTTGGATATTGAAGAAATAATTGCTGTTGCTAAAAAAAATAACGTAGATGCGATTCACCCGGGCTATGGATTTTTGTCTGAAAACGTAACCCTCGCACGCAGATGTAGAGAAGAAGGTATCGTTTTTGTAGGCCCATCGCCCGAAGTCATGGAAAAATTGGGCGACAAAGTCGCTGCAAAAACCCTTGCTCGAAGCATCGGTATTCCGCTGATTGAAGACAGTTTACAAGATTTGACAAGTGAAACCATTGCCTTAGCGGAAGCTGAATGCATCTCTTTTCCTGTTATGATAAAAGCGGCGGCTGGCGGCGGCGGACGTGGTATGCGCGTAGCTCGAAACGAAGAAGAACTCCGAAATGGCTATAAAGAAGCGCGCTCTGAAGCTTTGAATGCGTTTGGCGACGATACCGTTTTTTTAGAAAAATACATAGACGATCCGAAGCATATTGAGGTACAAATATTAGGCGATAATTACGGAAATATC
>JAYUJV010000390.1:0-6658 GCA_043764975.1 Saprospirales bacterium | reverse complement strand
GATCACCGCGAATTTGCGGTGAATGGCAGCGCTATCAATGCCACTTTCAACATTACCGAGCCGACCACGATTCAGCTCGCTTATGGCCTCGACAAATTTGATATGTACGTAGAACCTGGCGACGATTTGCTCGTTTCGTTTGATGGCGTAAAGTTTTTGCCGACTTTGTTTTTTAACGGAAAAGGTAGTATTCATAATAATTATCTGAAGCAATGGCGCATCGAATTCAAAGAAACGAACGACAATGTGATTACGTATAGCATCAACTCCAAAAAAGCGATTGAGTACAAAACTTGGCTAACCGAATGGCATCAAAAACGTTGGAGTTTTTACCAAAAGTATAATACTGACGAAAAAAACCAATTTTCAAGCGCGTTCAAACAGTATGCTTTCGCGAATATTGACTACTGGTATGCTTATCATTTGTTGCGCTACAAGCCAGAACATGAATCCACGAATGTGCTAGAGCAAGACATTGATATACCTTATTATTATTATGATTTTTTGAATAAAATTTTTATCAATAATGATGCGGCACTTACAAACTGGTATTATCGGACATTTGCGGCTTATTATTTAGAGTTTAGAAAAGAAAATTTGGATAGTGATTATGGTTGGGCAAATCAGCAAAATATTTTTGAATATGTAGGCATTGGAACTGCACTAAACTCGATGCCGTTTGGAAACAATCCGATTTCAATGGTTCAAAGAGGTACAAAACTCTTATATTTGAACGATAACCTAAATTATAGCAACGGTTTGGGCGAAAAAATTGCCTATCGTATAAAAGTCAGAACCGAAGATGGTTTTGAGGGTTACATGAAATCTGCCGCAACCAATATTATTTATAAAGATAGTTTTAACCTAAAAGAATCGAAGATAGAGCAAGTAAAATGGACAACTAAAAAAGTTTCTTTGGTTGGTATTGTCACCATAAATCAACTTCGATTGTTATACGATCCTTTCGAAAATGCAGTCGTAAGCGAACTGAATTTGACCGATACAGTTACCTACATGAACCAACGAACATCTGAGCTTTTGCCTTACAGACACGATTCTACTTTTCAATATAAAGACCGATTTTATAAAGTCCGCACTGCCGCAGGGAAAATTGGTTGGATCAGCGGTGGATGTTTCAAGATGGTAGAAAAAGAGAATGAAATCGTACACCTCAAAGAGCGATTAGAGCCAAAATCGGAAACGATTTTTAATGAAATAGATCGTTATTTTGCAGGTAAAACCAAATGTTATGTCGTGGCGCTCGACATTGCTCAACGTTTGCATTTTGAACAACCTGACAAGGTAAAGCCTCAATATGTGGCATTTATGAACGATAATGACAGCAAAAATTATCAAAAATCGGCACAATTTGTTTTTGACGAAGCCATCAAAAACCCATCAGATCAAAATATAAATGCACCGATTGATTTTGTAATTTTGGGTACAAAAGCGATTGTTCATAATGTACCAAAATTGAGTTTTAAACTTGACCCCAAACCTGAATCTTTGACACCTATAAAAACCGATGATACACCAAGTAATACGCCTAAAACAAGCGTTAATGAAGCGGCTAATACCATTGCGCCTAGCCATTCGGGCAATATAAATTTTGGGAATGACGGCCTAGTTAAAAATATAAAAATAACCAAAGTTGGTGGCCAAATAATAGAACCCAATGGCGAAAAACTGCAATTGACCGTTTTTTCGGATCCGCTACAAATCGGTGAAGAAAGTTTTTTGATTGTGCTTGACAATCAAAATGGTTTTTCGCAAAGTCTCGAAATCACAGAAGCCGTGGCAGCGGAGTTGAGTTATGGCAATGTGAGTATTCCATTGTTTTTAGAACCTGGCGATGACATCAATCTTCAATTTAATGCCAATTCGATGTTAAAAAGTTTGCGTTATTCGGGTCAAGGTGGCGCGCATGCGCAATATTTGAGGGATTTTAAACAAAAATTTGAAAATACTCAAACGGCACTCAAAAACAATATTCGTTTCAACAATGCTTCAGAATTTAAGGTATTTATGGCAGATGCCGTAAAACTTATGCAGCAATATTATAGCGCATATCCGTCTATGCCTTTTTTTACAGAAGGTTTTAAGCAATATACAACGGCATATTATAACTATTGGTTCGGCTTCAATATGCTCAATTTCCCTTACGAACACCCACTTTATTATGGCGAAACGGAGCCAATGGAATTGAGTGCGTTTTACTACGATTTTATGGCGCAATTGCCACTCAACAATGATTTTGCTTTGAATCAAAAATTTTATACCTATTTTGTAGATCAATATATAAGCAATCAAAAGCGCGTGCTGGAGAATAAAAAATTGACGCCTTTTGAGTTGGCCGATAAATTTTTGACAGGTAGAGTAAAAACTTATTATCTTTCAAAAATTTGGGCGCAACAAATCACAAATACACTTACAGACGAAAAAAAAGCTGATTTACAGACATTTATAAATAACAATAATGATAATTTGTTTAAAACAGCCTTAAAAAGAGTGTATTTCAGAAATGCAAAATTGCAGTATTCGAGCATAGCACCGCCTTTTAAGTTACTGGATAAAGACGGTAAAGACGTGCAACTTTCGGATTTTGCAGGTAAAGTTGTATATTTGGATTTTTGGGCCACTTGGTGCGCGCCTTGTCTCAATTCGATAAAGCAAAGTCAAGAACTGAAAACAAAATTTAAAGAAGGTGAAGTTGTTTTTCTATATATTTCCTTGGATTATGACGTCGAGAAATGGAAAAACTATGTCAGTCAACAAAATATTTTGGGCGTAAATGTGTATGCCAACAACAATGCGCTCTATCAAGTTTCTATCAAAGATCTTTATCATGTACAACAATTGCCAATGTCTTTTTTGATAGATAAAAAAGGAAATATTGCCTCCGACCCAGCACAAAGACTTAACAATGAGCAACTTATGACCAATATACAACAATTATTGGCTCAATGAATTTGAAAAAATGTAACATAAAACAATCAAAAACATGAAAATCAAAAGCCTTTTTTTACTGACTTTCATAACTTGTGTTTTACTGTATTTACAATTTGGCACAATACTCAGTGCGCCAAACACGACCTATATCGGCACCTCGCTCGATGGTTACAAAAACTACTGGACGCCATCTTGGCACGTCTTACACGACAGTACTTATCATCGCTTTTCGGGTATTAATTACCCATATCAAGAACACGTTGCATTTACGGACAATCAACCTTTGTTGTCGAATATCGTACGTTGGTGGAGTCGAAACGTCCAAAATATAGCGCCAAATATGATCGGCATCATAAACGTTTCAATGATTTTGTCTATCTTAATCGCTGCAATTTTCATCTTTTTATTACTAAAAAAACTTGATTTACCGAATTGGTATAGCATCACTTCGGCTATTGCCATTGCTTTTTTATCACCTCAGATTGTACGCATGAGCGGCCACTATGCGCTCGCGTATTGTTGTATGATTCCGATTTTAATTTACTTAGTCGTGCGTTGGCACGAACGGCAAAATGCGTGGCGAAGCCTCGCCATTGCTACGTATATGATTTTGATTGCTCAAATTCATTTATATTATTTCGGTATTTCGGTATTCTTTCTTTTATTCTTTTTTATGATAAAAGGCATACAAGATTGGCGAGCAAAAAACCTCTATAAATCATTCACATTCAATGGTTTACATTTTTTACTACAAGTCATTTTGCCTTATATTTTTATTAATTTTTATTGGTTAAAAATCGATAACAACGTTGTCGATAGACCTTCAGCGCCGAGTGGTTTTTTGTATTACAAAGCATTTCTCGAAGGTATTTTCACTTCGCCCGATGCCTTTTATTATGACTTTATCAATAAAAATATTAGCGCTTTTCCGATTGTAAAAGATCCTGAAGGTGTGGTTTATATTGGCTTTGTAGCATCCATTTTCACACTCAGTGTTTTGCTTCGCTTCTTGACTTTCAGACCATATATTTTTAATGAAAACTGGCTAACCGAACACGCAAGTATTTGGAAATCAATGTTTTGGGTTGCGTTTGGATTGCTATTGTTAGCAATTGGTTTTCCGTTTTGCATCAAACCATTCGAGCCTTTGTTGGAGTTTACTGGGCCGCTGAAACAGTTTCGTGGCATCGGGCGTTTTGCTTGGGTTTACTTTTATGTAGCGAATATCGCCGCCTTATATTTTGCTTATGATTGGAGCGAAACTTGGCGAAAACAAAACCGAAAATACGCTTTTAGGCTTTTAGTTCTAAGTATTTTATGCTTCGAGGCGTTTACTTTTCAGCAAAAACACGCTCAATTTACGACACAAACCGAAGCTAGTATTTGGAACGAAACTGGAGAATCCATTGATAAAATTTTGCCTTATTTTGATAAAAACAAATATCAAGCAGCTTTCCCGATTCCGTATTACAACGTTGGCTCAGAAAATTTTCACATCGATCCTATCGGAAAAACATTTCAATATTGTTCTTTTCCTGCACTCAAAACTGGCTTGCCGACAATGGGTAATTTTTTGAGTCGGACTTCGCTCACGCAAGCCTATAAAGGTTTGCAAATGGCCTTGTCACCTTATCGAAGTTTGGATATTATTCAAGATCTAAATCCGACAAAACCAATCCTTTTGGTCGTGAACAAGCAAGCAGATACAAGCAATTATTATGATTTTATGACCTCAAAATCAACGTTTTTGTACGAAAATAAAGCCATAAAACTATACAGTTTGAGCATAGATAATTTGAAAAACTTACATCAAAACGCAAGCCATAAAATGCTGCCCGATACAGTACAATGTCTTCATTATCAATCATTTGACAATCAAAAATCAGAAAAAACGTATCGTGGCAATGGTGCTTTTGAGCAAAAAATGTCTGCACAAACCATCGTGTTTGATGCACATATAAATGGTCAGCAAAAAGGACATAAATATAAGGTCGGATTTTGGGCTTATGTAGGTGCAGACCTCTACCCTACGCTCGAAATTTTTATTCGAGAACTCGCACCTAAAACCAACGCACAATTACAGTCAATACATTGGGGTTTGCGCTACAAACTCATTGCACTCGACAATCAATGGGCGTATTACGAAGTGCCATTCGACGCTTGGTTCAGCGATTCTCATTTCGAGATCAACGTAACGCAAACGCGCCTTTACGGAAAACCCCTTTGGCTCGATGATTTGATGATAAAATACCGATGATTTTTTTCTTTTTTTCTTTCGCAGATTTCACAGACGTAGTTCGGGGTTTTCTCACAGATTTCACAGATTTTCACAGATCCGATTCAGCAAATTTCGATTTTCGACTCTCGATTAAATAGTTTTTTCTCACAGATTTCACAGATATTCACAGATATTATTTTTTTAATTTTCTTAATTCCTTTAATTATCTTAATTGTCAAACACTTATCTTATCTGTGTAAATCTGTGAAATCTGTGAGAAACCTTTTAAAATACAAAAAAAGGTCGAACACCACAACAGCGTTCGACCTTTTTCAATATTAATGACTAAAATAGATTAGTTTTTGCCCGAACCCATTCTGTATGTCAATTGCAAACAAGCCATATATGGGCTACCGATAGCCGTTTCAAAACCGATACCGATATTGTCTGTTACATAACCTCTCAAACCAAAAGGAACAATCTGAATTTGTGGCGCAACACCATTTTTAATTCTAGCAAGTTCGTCTTCAGGTTTAAAATCAGGATTTGTAGATGTGAATGTATTGTTCCAAATACCAGCACCAATTCTAATACCTGAGTACATATCAATTTTACCTGCATTTCCGTAGTGGAACAACGCTCTCAAACCTACTGTAATACGAGAAACTTTTAATGTGTAATTAGCAGTAGAGGTTTTTCCTGATGCATCAGTAAATACAAAATCCTTAATGTCACCATTTGCACCATTGTAAGATACCGCACCTCCTAAACTGAATACTTTACCGAAACCGTAATCATAAGCAACTTGTAGTGTTGGTGTTGTAGAGATTTTGTTTAAGTCCAAACTGTTTGAACCTGCTGTTGCAACAGATTTACCAAGTGCATTAAATAAACTGTAACCTACGTTAAAAGAAGCTACACCTTTGTAATCTTCGTTTTGGGCATTCAATGTTGTCGATACTAATGCACATACCGCAACTAACAATAAAAATTGTTTTTTCATTTTGTAAAAGATTTAATAGTTAAGAATAAATTGATTTATATGCAAATATAACAATTACATTTTAGATAATATAACATTTTTGAAAATATTTTAAAAAATAAATTATCATTTTCAATTGTCACAAATCATTGAAAATCAATTATTTAAGTCTTAACACAAATATATAAATCACTGAAAAACAATTACTTACAAATAATGGAAAATAAAAAAACGGTTACATTTCAACAATGTAACCGTTTTATATTTAATCTTTCTTGGGTGCTTTCTTGGTTTGTCCCCAATCAAAATCATTCAAGAAACTGGTGTTAAAATTTCCTGCTCGAAACTGCTCATCTTTCATCAATGCTTGATGAAAAGGTACAGTCGTCTTTATGCCTTCGATGATAAATTCGTCGAGCGCGCGCTCCATTTTCTTGAGTGCTTCTTCACGCGTTTGCGCACGTGTGATGAGTTTTGCAATCATCGAATCGTAATACGGCGGCACAGTA
>JAYUJV010000389.1:0-2506 GCA_043764975.1 Saprospirales bacterium | reverse complement strand
CCCGAATATCTTTGTATTTTTCGGTTAATGGTAATAAATATTCTTCAAGTTGCATTAATAGTAATTTTGTGGCAAAGTTACTTTTTTTTAACTATTTTGGAACAGTTTTAAAGTTCTCCGAAGTTTTCAGTTAATATCAAAACACTTATTTTATTAGCGATAAATATATACTTTTGTCAATCCTCCAAATTCCGTAAAAATATTCAAGTACTATCAACGTCTGCACTTTTCTATGCAACAGAAAATTCGGCACTAAAAATTTTATTATTCAACATCAAATATTAGTATGACAACACTAAAACCTAAATTAGCTGCTATGTTTATAGCATTTATATTGTTAGTTGCTCATAATCTCGTAGCGCAACCACTACGTTTTGCAAATGAGGCTATAAAAATAGACATTTTTAGTACTCAAAAACCAGTTGAAATAGGTACTGCGTTCACGATGCGTGGTTTTCGGGTTGAGATCTTAACTGTAAATGAGCAAGCGCCATTTTCGGGTACTGGTTTGCTGCAAGTTCCTTTTGTGGATAGCCTAATCCAAGTGCGTTTTTCTGGTTTGGAATTAAATGCACTCAACGAAGCTATTCAAGGACAAGTATATTCAGATAAAAATCAAAGCGGTTTGGGTTTAGTTTGGGGTGATGCAATCAATATCGGTTCTCCTTTTTCTGTGAAAAAGAAAAACGATGTCGTTGATGAAAATGGTTTTGATGAAAATGAAAAATACAACCAAACTGCACATTATATCGGTTTTCAAGATGGTTTTCCGATAGACTCTACTTACCAATATGATCCGTGTGGATTCGATAAAGACGGCAACCATAAGGATACTGGGGAGTTTACAAATCCAGATGGTTGCACGCGCGAAGATGTAAAAAGAAATATTGCCACGTGTACAGATTGTTATAGCACGCCAAATGCTTACAATTGGATAGGCGCATCAGGTGTTGGAGCAGTATTTTATCAAAAAAATAAAGACAGTATTCCTTCATGGACGCACAAAGCGTTCAATCAGCTCATCAGTACAAACAAAGATACGTTGGCTTCGATACGTAAACTTTGCGAATCGAAAAGAACTTCAATTCTGGCTTTGATAAAAAAACTCAATTATGATACGATTTTTATATTCGGCGAAAATGGCGTTTATTTCCGCGAAAGTTTGTCGAATCGTTTTGCAGCCAAACCGAGGCCAATGCAATTAGAAGGCGCAAATCGCAATCCTTTGACGGCAGCGTTGGAAAAACAAAATATTGAGTTGTTTGAGTATGACTTAAAACTTGAAAAATATAAAAAAATAGATACGCTTTTGCAAAAAATGAACGCTAGCAACGAGTTTAAAAATGCTTTGACGCGTGTGGTTTACAAAATCAAAGATTTTAGTAAAGAAGACATTGAACAGTGTAAAAATAAAAGTGCTTTGAACTCAAAAATCAAAATATTGTTAGATGATTTTTTGAAATATGATATTAGCAAAATAAAGCCTAGATTTTCGTATATCGAAACGCCAATTTTTAAAAATGATGCTCAATATTTGCCTACAAATTTATTAAAAAATAGCACTCAAAGCGCTTTCTCGAATGTGAATGTATCATCATTTTTGTTATACAACAAGATACCTTTTTTAAGTTTTATTCATTTTTTTAATAAAAATAAAAATACGGATTTCCAAACGCTCGTGGACTCAATACCTGCAACAAAAAAGCCAATTGCATATATGCCCATCGCAAAGCATAGATTCATAAATGGCAAAACGTATAGCGTGTATTTTGATAGTTTGAGCATCACGCCTTCGGCGGCGGTTGTAAGTGTATTTGCCGAAATTCCGATGCCAAACCAAGCAATTCCGATTATTTTTGTAGCAAAAAGCATTAATTTTGACATAAATGGCTTCGTAACAACTGGTGGTGAAAATCCTAAAATCTACCTAAATAGTAATATCGAAATTGCCATTAGCAACTCTATGTCTTTGGTTTTAGAAGGCTCAAGTTCGAACAAAAACGGAACATTCGTAACGTTTAATCGCAATGGTTTTGTTGGTATGGGCATAGAAGGCAATCTTGAAATATCTAGAAATTACTTGATTCCGTTGGATTCTGCGATGCAAAATGAATTGCCAAAACCACAAAGTGTTCGCGCACGCATCAGCAATGTTTTATTGAGCAATTGGGACGATTTTATGCTTTACAATTTGCCAATACAGCCATTCGTAGTCAATGGTATAGCGCAGTTGAAATGGCGTGCTGAAAGTATAAATTTGGACTTGAGTGCTACGAAAAGAATACGAAATATTCAATATCCAAAATCGTATAAAAAGCTAACTGCCAATATGCCAAACAACATTACGACTGTTGGTTGGAAAGGTTTTTATATCGAAAAATTTTCTGTCATTATGCCTAATGGCATTGGAAATATCAAAAATTTGCCAGATACAGTTGGTGCAAAAGCGCCAAAACCATTAGCAATCGAAGCCAAAGATTTTGTGTTTGACAATACTGGATTTACA
>JAYUJV010000388.1:0-2511 GCA_043764975.1 Saprospirales bacterium | reverse complement strand
GCATCAATGTCATAAGAGAGCGTTTTTGGATTACTGGTCAATATATCCGCAATATTTGAGTTTTGGGTATTGAACTTGAAGCTCGTAATCTTCGATTTGCCCACTTCGCTCAGCGAAGGATAATCGAACTTAATTGGCTTGTTCACGTAAGGACTTTCGAGGTCAATCAACTTACCATTCGGGGCAATTACCCTCAGATACTTTGTGACCGAGCCAATCGGAAAACCAAACGAATTGTCCACCGAAAGCGTGATGGTTGGGTCTGCAAAAGTGATTTTGCCACCCACAAAATTATTGAATAATTTTATATCAATGTCTTCGCCTGGCACATCCACCACGCGGCTATTCATATAGGCTTTTATGAAGGAGAACTCAATGTCTTCCAATTGTCCACCTGCATAATCGAGTTTTACAGCCTTGTTCGTACCCTTAATGCGCGCTTTGTATTTCAGATAAATAGAATCGGTCGTCAGTTCAAGCTCGTAGCCCGATATGTCTTTGGGTTGTGGAATCACAACTGCACCAGTACCTGGCAAATACGAAGTAGTAAATTTCTGCGTAAAAGGCAAATTGTTTTTTTTGAGTTGTGGCATCGTAAACTCAATTTCTACAGGCTCGGTTATCCCTTTTGCTTGACAACCAAAACGAATACTTCCTTTTTTTAGCACTACTTTTTTAATATCAAGGTCTTGAGAACTTTTATAAGGTAAAATAACCGATGAATCGGACATCAAGAATGGCACATTGCTAAAAAACGTAAAAAAATCACTCGCATTTTTCTGACCGACTTGACCTTCGTAATGCAAAATTAGATTGCCTTTCTCATCAAAATTCAAGGCTTGGATGTTTTTATTGCCCAATATATCGTCAATCGACACTGAACTATTGATGAGTGGAAATGCGTATTCGGGATCATTTTGTATCGTGATATTTTGCGCGTCATCAAGTTTTTGGCACGACCAAATCACTAAAACGCCCAGTAAGAGCGTTGCTAGAATTATTTTTTTCATTATATATAGGTTGTATAAAAATTGTATAAAATTTGTATTTCATCAAAACTTCATCAAATATACTTCAACTAACGTATATCGGTGCTTTTTTGTATGCGCTAAATTTAGTATTTATA
Organism: Saprospirales bacterium; assembly: GCA_043764975.1. Classification (GTDB taxonomy): domain Bacteria; phylum Bacteroidota; class Bacteroidia; order Chitinophagales; family Saprospiraceae; genus JAYUJV01. The sequence continues at coordinate 1,385 of JAYUJV010000388.1, read as the reverse complement.
AAACTCTTAACTTTTAGGGCGAAAAAAATATATTTTGTGACACGAATCGAAATCATTTTTCTATTTTATTAATTTTTTATAAAATGTTTATAATCAAATATTTATAAAATTTATGAATAGCTTTTTTGTTAAAAAAATGTTAATCGCTCAAGCGAAAATAAACGATAGCTACGTTTGAAAGTCAATGTGTTATATCAAATAATTTATTTTTAATTTTTAAAATATAACATCATGAAAAGTAAAATTGTATTAGCGTTTGCCATCGCATTCATGGCAGGTATTGCGAGTGTTGCTGCACAAACTGCCACACCAGTCATCAAAGAAACGGCTCGTGAAGAGCGCGCACGCATCAAGCAAGGTGTACAAACTGGCGAACTCACAAAACGCGAAGCACGTCGATTGGCTGCCGAACAAGCTGCTATTCATCAAGACGTGAAAGCGGCAAAAGTTGATGGTGTAGTGAGTAAGGCCGAACGCCAAAACATCAAAAAAGAGCAACGACAAGCGAGCCGTCGTATTTTCAAAAACAAACACGATAAGCAAGTCAGACATTAATTTTTGCTTTCGCAAAACATTGATTTTACAACAAAATACATAGCCTTATTTCGATTTTCGGAATAAGGCTATCTGTTTTATATTCAAAAAACAAGTATTTGTCTAAAAAGACTTACATTCTGTCCCTAATCTTGTAGTTTTGAAAAGAAGCGAGTAACTTTGAGGTTTGTTTCCGTTTTTTCACTTATTTCTTTTCTTATTTCTATTTTAAAATGATGAATTTTCAAAAATATTTTATCCTAAAAACCCTTTTATTGACGCTTGTTTTGGTACAATGCAAGCCTTCCAATAAGCCAACTGATGTTAAAGACACTAGCAGCAGCAGCGAAAAAGCCACTACAACTGTCGAAAAAAAGAACATCTTATTTTTTGGCAATAGCCTTACAGCAGCCTTGGGCATAGATCCCGCTTTGGGATTTGCAGGCCTTATCGGCAAACGTTTGGATAGTTTAGGCTTGCCATATAAAGTAACGAATGCAGGCTTGAGTGGCGAAACCACAGCAGCAGGCAAAGAACGTGTAGCTTGGATTCTGAAACAACCAGTCGATATATTCGTACTCGAACTTGGTGGCAACGATGCTTTGCGCGGCATAAAACCAGATGCAAGTTACCAAAATCTACAATCCATCATAGACCAAGTAAAAATGACTTATCCGAATTGCAAAATCGTATTAGCAGGTATGCAAGCGCCTGTAAATATGGGCGCAACGTACAGCAAAGCCTTCAAGGGCAATTATCCGACTTTGGCGAAAGCCAATCACTTGACTTTGATTCCATTCTTGCTCGAAGGCGTGGGCGGAGAAGCCAAACTCAACCAAGCAGACGGCATA
>JAYUJV010000387.1:0-6691 GCA_043764975.1 Saprospirales bacterium | reverse complement strand
TAGGTGGGCCTAAACCAACTGCGCAATTAGGTTTTTGCGGAAGCGATACCTTACGTTTATTTGCCAATCCGCCAGCTGCGCCAGGTAATATCGTTTATACATATCAATGGTCGGGGCCAAATGGATTCCAGTCAAATGTAGCCAATCCGATTTTACCAAGCGTAAATGCTTCTAATTCAGGGTCTTATACCGTAAAAGTACAAGGGTTTAGTGGTTGTGATGCAAGTGGCTCAGTTACGGTTCAGATTGCAAATCAACCGAATACGCCGACTATTTCTACCCCTGACAATACACCTTGCACCAACGAATCTATTGTGTTACAGACCAATAGTTATACAGGTTCGGTAAAGTATTTTTGGTATAAAGGCAATGCGCCAACTGGCATGTTGTTGGATAGTACCATAACGGCAACATATAGCATAAATACGCCTGCACAAGGCAATAGTCGTTATTATGTTATCATAAAACAAGCTGCTTGTGTATCGAATCCTTCAACTTCGCTTGTCGTGAGCGTCATTGCGCCGCCAGTCGCTTTACTGACTACGCCAACTTCTTTTGAGCTTTGTCAAGGCAATAACATAACGCTTGGCACGCCAGTAGCTGGCGCTAATTTTACTTACAAATGGTCGGGTCCAAATGCCTTCCAATCAACCAGTCAATATCCAAGTGTAATTACGAATGTCAATAATTTGAATAGCGGTAGTTATACATTAATCATCGAAAACAACGGTTGTTATTCTAATCCAGTCACGACTTCCGTCAATGTAAAACCTTTGCCAACAAAACCACAATTGACATTAAGTGGCTCAACTTGCGAAGGTAGTAGCGTTACGTTGATTACGAATATCATCAATCAAGATGTATATCATTGGATTCGTCCTAACTTCAATGAAGACACGACGAGTTCTAATACATTGATTTTAAATAATTTGAATAATAATCAAAATGGAAACTGGAGTCTATATGTCACAAAAAACGGTTGTAATTCTGAAAAAGCAACTTTTTTACCAATAAAAGTAAATCCTCTGCCAATCGTTGCAGCCAGTAGCAATAGCCCAGTTTGTACCAACGGAACGCTCAAACTCAATGCAGATGCTGCGGGCAACGCAACTTATTATTGGACAGGCCCCAATAGCTTTACAGGCATTGGTAAGACCGTAAATGCACCACCAGTTGCAGGTACCTATATCGTGAATGTGATTAGTGCTGAAGGTTGTTCGGCTTTCGTGAGTACTGCGGTCACAATCAGTAATCCACCAGTCATTACGGCGGTAAGCAACAATGGTTTGCCTTGCGTAACTGGTGCGCAAAATATTAAACTCGTGCCAACGGTTACGCCAATTGACAATGGCTCATATACTTACAAATGGACTGGGCCTAATAGTTTTTACTCTACTTCTAAATTCCCTATTTTGCCGAACGGCACAACCGTGGATAACGGTACATATACCATCGTCATTACTGACGGTTTGGGTTGTGTTTCTAATCCCAACAACACAGTTGTTGATGTAAAAGATGCACCAGTCACGCCTCAAGTTAGTGCCAATACGAAGACATTTTGTATCGGTCAGAAATTGGTATTGACTTCAAATACATATATTGGTACGACAGTACAATACAAATGGAATACGCCCAAAGGTACTTTTGTGACCAACATACCAAGCTATGTTGTGGATAGCATGACTTTATTAAATAAAGGGGATTATTCGTTGGTTGTAGAAATAGATGGTTGCGAAAGTTTGGCTTCGGGTATTACGAATATAGTTGTGAACCCAACACCACCAGCACCTTTTGTGAGTAGTAATAGCCCAGTTTGCGAAGGCAGCGACTTATTGCTAACCACTTCATTTGTGGCAGGTGCAACGTATGAATGGATTGGTCCAAAAGGCTTTAATTCATCTATATACAACCCAGTTGTGACGAATATAAACTCTGATAATTCAGGTTTTTATAGGTTAAGAATAATCATAAATGGTTGTCCTTCAAAATTTGCGGGAGAGCTAAATGCTCAAATAAACCCAAGACCATTCGTGCCGATTATTAGCAACAACAGTCCTGTTTGTGCCGATAAATCTGGTGCAGCGGTCACGTTTACAGTCAGTGCTGCATCAGCGACGACTGGCGCAACTTACGCTTGGAGTATTGCTTCAAACAATCAATTGCTTTCTACGACATCATCGGCTGGCTACACATGGTCAGCAGTTAGCACTTTACCAGAAAGTGTCGTGAATATATATGCTATAGCGACAAGTACCGTAGGTTGCAAATCATTGGCTTCATTAGCGACAGCTGTTACAATCAATCGGATTCCGACAGATAAGGCTTTTGCAGGTAACGATATACCACTTTGCGATGTTACGACAGTAAAGCTAAATGCACAAATTCCAAGCATTGGAGCAGGTATTTGGACATATACAGGTACAGCAAATCCACTTATAACAAGCCCAAGTTTAGCCAATACAACAATTACAGGTTTGACAATAGGTCAAAGTTATCCACTAGTTTGGTCTTTGTCAAATGGCGCTTGTATGAACTATTCTATGGACACGACTATCGTTAGCGTGGGCGGCACAGCCGAATTGGCTGATGCAGGCGATACTATACATATATGCAGTAATTCGATAGCAAAACTAAATGCAAAAGCACCTATTGCGGGTAGCACTGGTAAATGGACACAAGCAGCTGCACAAGCACAGCTCGGCGTGAGTATCTTGAATCCTAACAATCCAAAATCAGATATAACTGGCTTACAATCAGGCAATAGTTATGTATTTACATGGTCATTATCTAATGCAGGTTGTAAGGATTATTCAAGCGATGTAGCAGTTGTTTCGGTATCGATGAAAGATGGAAAAGCATTTGCAGGCGCTGATTTTGCAGCTTGTGGCGAAGGTAATGTTGCCTTGAAAGGCAATGCCGCACCGATAACTGGTTTCGGAAAATGGACGAGCTTGACACCGAATGTAAATATAAATGCCCCAAATAACGCGCAAACTACGGCTCTAAATGTGCCAGCTGGCACACATCAGTTTGTATGGTCGGTTGGTAATGCAGGTTGTGGTTTTTATAGTCGCGATACAGTTGTCGTTACATTCCAAAATGCTGCAAAAGCAACAGATGATACGTTTACGATTCCCTATGCACAAGTTTCAAAACTCAATGTAGTTGCTAACGATGTAGTTGCGAATGATTATATTATAAAAATAAAAACTTTAGCGATACACGGAACGGTACAATTGTCGCCGAATAAAGGCACGTTGTTGTACAAACCAACTCAAGGCTATGCGGGTTCAGATTTGTTTTCGTATCAAATATGCAACAGCACTTGCCCCGATGTATGTACCGACGCCAATGTCGCTTTGACGATAGGTAGCGATACCGATTGCACAATACCAAACATATTTACGCCAAACAATGATGGTACAAATGACTACTTCGAGATACCATGTTTGGCAACGGCCAAATATCCTAAAAGCAGCGTCATCGTCGTCAATCAATGGGGCAATGAGGTCTTTAAAGCATCGCCATACCAAAACAATTGGGAAGGCACTTACGATGGTCAGGCTTTGCCAGCAGGTACATATTATTACATCATCGACTTGGGCGATGGACAACTTAAAAAAGGATTCTTGATACTCGAAAGGTAATTTTTTTGGAAATTAAAGAAATTAAAATAATTAAAATAATTAAAATAATTAAGAAAATTAATGTAATATATTGGTAATCAGCATTCTGTATTAATAAAAAAGGTTGCTTAATATTTAAAATAAAAAAATGAATAGATATATAAAACTTAGTGTAGCATTGGTATTGTTCTGTATTTGCAATCGTTTGCAAGCACAACAAGAAGTGCGTTATACGCAATTCATGTTTAACAAACAGAGTTACAATCCTGGGTATGTAGGCAGCAATAATGCCACTTGCTTGACTGGTATATATCGTAACCAATGGGTTGGTTTTGAGGGTGCACCGACTACACAAGTCGTGACGTTTGGTATGCCCCTTTCTAATGGGCGAGTTGGCGTAGGCGCGAACCTTAGCCATTCGAGTATAGGTATCGAAAACCGATTTTCGTTTGATGCGGCGTATGCTTACCGTATCCCGCTTGGTAGCGGCAATTTGGGTGTTGGTTTACAAGCCTCATTGCGTCATCGTTCTATCAATTTTAGTGATTCGAGGTTGGTGTCCATAGAGCCGCTTTCGCAAGATGGCGCCATTACGGCAGGCAGACAATCTAAGTATGTACCAAATTTTGGAACAGGTATTTATTATAACAATGAACGTTTTTTTGTAGGCTTATCCGTACCACGTTTGTTGAAGAACAACATCAATTTCTCTGAAAAAGGAACATCTTTTACGACAGAGCAGCGCCATTTTTACTTGATGGGTGGTGTGTTATTGCCAATCAATGCTTCGTTTAGTGTGCAGCCACAACTATTGGTGCAGTATGTAAAACAAGCACCGTTGAGTTTTGAAATCAATACCAATATTATTTATAATGACAAATATACCATCGGTGCTACATATCGCCCTGGTGGTACGCCACAAAATGGATTTGGCGAAAGTATCGCTTTTCTTGCTGCTGGTCAGTTAGGCGAAAAACTATTGTTAGGTATTTCTTACGATGCCAATTTGTCGAAAGTACGCACCGTAAATACTGGTAGTGTAGAAGTCACATTGCGCTATTGCTTACGTCAGTCAGAAGGCTCAGATTTTATAAATCCAAGATTTTTTTAGTCTTTTTTAAATGCTTTTTTTAGTTGTCACAAAATAATTCATTTTGATGTAAATATTTACTAAATAAAAGCGTTAATTTGTGGAACTATAATACGCTTACATATGTATTACAAGTGAAAAAAAGTACTTGCTTTTTGAAAAAAAAATTATTCGTCATAAAAATTAACTAAAAAGTCATTATGGACATAATGGATGTATTGAAAGGTCAACTTTCAAGTGGATTACTAGATCAACTTAGCCAACACGTTGGTGCGGATTCTTCACAAACAGCGAGTGCTGCCGAAGGAATTATCTCTACTATTTTGGGTGGATTGAACAAAAATGCAACTACAGATACTGGTGCCAATAACCTCGCTGGCGCTTTGGATCGTGACCACAGTGGCGGTATATTGCAAGACCTTTTAGGTGCAGTGACACAAGGTGGCACGAAAGCAACAGATGGTGGCGGAATGTTGAGTCATATATTAGGCGACAAATTAGGCGGTGCTGTGGACATGATAAGTAACATGAGTGGCTTGAATCAAGGGCAAACTGGAAGTTTGTTTCAGATATTAGCGCCTATGGTTATGAGTACACTTGGACAAGCAAAACAACAAAATGGTTTAGATGCAGGCGGTTTATCTTCATTGTTGTCGAACTTAGTTTCTGGCGGTAACAACCAAGCAGCGGCTCAAAACCCATTGATGGGCATGGTGTCTCAGTTTTTGGACAAAAACCATGATGGTAGCATGATGGACGACCTTGCAGGTATGGCTATGAATATGTTTGCCAATAGAAAATAATTTATTTTATTATTTGCTCGGTACTAAGTTTTAAAAATCGTTTGCTGATGAAAGTCAACAAACGATTTTTTTATGCGCAGTACAATTACAATGCAATTATTGTGTTAAAAATTGATTTTCTATCTTTTTTAATCTTCATTTACGTATCTTTGCCCATTCCTAAACATTATTCTTAAAGATTTAATTGATTTTAAAATGAAAAAATTATTGTTCTTGCTATGTAGCATCTCAATTTTATTTGCGGCTTGCAACAAAGATTATGAAAAAGCCAACAAAGCGGAAATCGAAAAATACATTGCTGACAAAAAATGGACAGCACAATCAACGGCTTCTGGTTTGTATTACGTGATTGATACACCAGGTGGTGCATCGCGCCCAATAGCGAGCAGCACGGTTACAATACATTACGTTGGTACATTGACTGATGGTACTAAATTTGACAGTAGTCGCGATAGAGGTACGCCGTTTACATCAAGATTGAATGGTTTGATTCAAGGTTGGATAGAAGGTATTCCTTATTTTGGCAAAGGCGGTAAAGGTAAGTTATTAATACCTGCAAGCCTTGGTTATGGTAGTAGTTCGCAAGGCGATATTCCTGCCAATTCAGTGCTTATTTTTGATATTGAGTTGATTGATTTTAAGTAAAACCTCCCTAAGCTAAGCCACATCCCTACCTTCCCCAAAGGGAAAGGAGTAAAAAATGAGAGAACACTATCGTAACGTCAAACTTTTAGGTAAGAGCATTTTTTGTCTAATTTTTTGGTAATACTAGTTTTTACGATGTCAAGCTATTGATTTTTAATAAAATTAAAAAATAAAAAAATGTATAACAACATTTTACCTAAAGGCAGATATAATTATCTGCCTTTAGTGTTCTTACTAATATTGGGTTTTGAAAGTTGTATCGTGGATGGTCCGAAAGACATTCACGCGTATTATTTTCCTGTGGATCACCTCAAAGGCGGCAAAGTGTATGAATATAGGCCAGTTGGCAACGATACGGTTGCACCATATTATTGGTATTACAATACACTTACGCCCGATCCTCGACAGACGGATCAGAAAGGGACGTTTCTGACGGGGACTTATTATGATGCGAACCTAGAAATCCGACAACTAGTAAAAGAAGAAAAAGTCGGGAATGGAATGTTGCTCGATCAAGCATTTTTGTA
>JAYUJV010000386.1:0-2519 GCA_043764975.1 Saprospirales bacterium | reverse complement strand
GCGCTTCTGATTTAGATTTTACGATAACGCCCACATGGTATTCTTTATTGAGTCGCCATACGATTTCTGGATCCGAAAACGAACTCGTATCGGGCCATTGATGACGACTGAGCGACACCACGATTCCCGAATACTCCTTCGCAACTTTGGGCAATTTATACTTTTCGCCGCGCGCCATCGCAGCCTCGATACGCGCCCATTCGCCCCAAAGATTGATGCCAGACGACATTTCGACCATTTCGGCCAAATGCGCGCCACCAACTCGTGATGCGGTTTCGAGAAAATAGAACTTTCCGTCTTCTCGGCACTTTATAAATTCGGTGTGCGAAGCCGAATAATTCATACCGAAAGCCATCATAACTTGCTCATTCATAGCGAGTAATGCTTTTTCGTCGGCACTGCCGAATGTTTCTGTTATGCTTCTGAATATGCCGCCGCCATGCGCCACTTCCATCGGTGTAGAAAGGTAGCGACTGACTCTGGCAAAGATTACTTTGCGATCCAAACTCAGTGCATCGACGTGATAAACGTCGCCTGGGCGGAATTGCTCTACCAAATATTGATGTCTTTTATCGCCCAACGAATGTATAATTTCCCACAATTCATCGCCCGAATGTGCTTTTTTGATACCAGTTGCCGACGCTTCGCCACGCGGTTTTATGAGCCACGGTGCTTTGGTGTTGGCGATGTATTCGTTTATGGTCGCATCGTTGAAAAGTGACGAAAAAACTGGCACTTCAATGCCTTCGTTTTGCGCCTGTACGCGCATGGCGAGCTTATCGCGAAAATATCGAGCCGTAGTCTGTCCCATGCCTGGCACTCGAAATTCTTCGCGGAGTTGTGAGCCTTTTTCGACATCAAAATCATCGAGCGATACGATGCGGTCTATTGTTCGGCTACGCATGGCATACGCCAGTCCCGAAATGACATCGTCCATTTTCCAATTGTCTTTGCCGTCATCTTCTACATAAAATGCTTCGTCGATGCTGTCCCAAGGCCAAGGTTTTTGTTCCAACTTTTTGCTTGTCAGCAAATAAACGGTACAGCCTTCGCGTTTTGCAAAACGCATAAAATCTTCTCCTTTAAAATAAGAAGCAATACATAATATTGATATATTCTTTTTTTCCATTTTATATTTCAGTACTTTTGATTTATTATTTGAATTAACAAATATAGTCAATCTTTGAAATAAAACAAATGAAGTCTTATTTTATTCTGAAAAAAGTGTAGATTTGTAAATTCAAAATACAAAACACAAACCCCATCACGAATAAATTCGTGGCTACAATGAAAACACATACTTTAAAAATTCTTTTTTTTATAATACTCGTGAGCCTGTTTTGGACTTGCGCCCTACTACCCTATTCCGACAACGAAGCAGCTCAAAAATCGGCGCAAATTGCGCTCGGAAAACAGTTTTTTCAAGACAAACGCTTGTCTGGCAATAGCACGATGGCTTGTGCGACTTGTCACAATCCTACGTTGGCATTTACTGATGGGCGAAGTAAATCAATTGGCATCGAGGGCGATTCGACGTTGCACAATGCGCCGACTATCTTGAACACAAAATATTACACATCTCTCAATTGGGCGAATCCAGATTTGACGACTTTTGCGCTGCAAAACGTGCGCCCAATGTTCAAAACTCATCCAAAAGAACTTGGTTTAGATCGTGAAAATATAAAGCAATTAGATGTATTCAAAAATGATGATGTGTATAAAAAAATGTATAAAAAAGCATTTCATAAAAACATAGAACAACTTGATTATGAGGATATTATAAAGACTTTAGGTATTTATCAACAACAATTAATATCTTTCAATTCTCCTTTCGACAGGTATAAAAAAGGAAACGAAAACGCCATTTCCGAATCAGCAAAAGAAGGTTTTTATTTGTTTAATTCTAATCGGATTGGTTGCGCCAATTGCCACAAATTACCACTTTTTACGGACGCTGACGAGCAAAATAAATTTCACAATATCGGTTTGTATAACCTTAACGGTCGCTATCCAAAAGGCGATGAAGGACTTTCGGAAATCACAAAATTAGACAGCAATATTGGCAAATTTCGGACGCCAACGCTTCGCAATATTGCGCTCACAGCGCCTTATATGCACGATGGCAGCATCGCGACGCTCGAAGGCGTACTCGATCATTATACACGTGGCGGACGCAACATTACGACTGGAAAAAACATCGGCGATGGTCGCGCGCATCCAAATAAAAGTGAGTTCGTACATGGTTTTGCACTCGATGCACAAGAGCGAATTGACATCATCAATTTTCTGCACACGCTCACCGATAGTACTGTTTTTTTGAAATAAGCGTTTGCAATTTTCGCTTCAAAAGTGAAGCCAAACAAAAACAAAGTCGTATCTTTGCAACGTAAACAAACTGTTATATTGATGAAAACGAGCTTATTTGATAGTGTCAATCGAGAATTGGAACTCAACCTACCCGATTGCGAAACGATGGACGAGTATTTAGATGTGATTTTGGAAAAAATTGCGCCTTTTTC
>JAYUJV010000385.1:0-6729 GCA_043764975.1 Saprospirales bacterium | reverse complement strand
AAATGGTTAAATTGTAATTTATTTCAATAAAAACCATATTTTATTTTTTAGGATTAAAAAAAACAAACACAAATTATGATGATAAAAATTTAACATTTTTTTTGAAAAAAAAATTGAATTTTATCATACATATTAAAATGTGTTTATTTACCTTTGTAGTATTAATTTAACTTATTTAATTTTTAAAAATTTAAACACTTAATTTTATGAAAAAAATTTACATGACGCTTGCTTTAGCATTGTCTTTCGTAGCTGCTCAAGCTCAAAACCCAGTATCGGTAAAAGCTTGTAAGAATGCAACTGGTGGTACTGAAATCATTATTGATGACACTAAAACTTGTTCAAAAGGTTTAGTAGGTAACACAAAAATTGGTTTTCACTGTGGTGTTACTTTAGCTGCTGACTTGAAAGCACAATGGCAAAAAGTTGTGAACTGGGATGCTGCAACTGCAGTAAACGGTATCGCAGTTGCTGGAACTTCTAACAAGTCGTTCAAAGTAACAATCAAAAACCCAGCAACTTATTATGGTTTAGCTGCAGGTGATGCTATTGCTCAGTATTGTTTCGTTTTGAATCAAGGCCCTAAAGATGCTGCGAAAGCTTGGGATGCGAAAGCTGAAGACACAAAGGCTGATGGTACTTGTGGTGATTTCTATTACACAGTTCCAGCGACAGGTTTAGCTGCTTGTGTAGTTGGTACAAATGACTTGAAGTTAGATGTACAAGCTACTTTGTCTCCAAATCCAATGGAGCAAAGCACTACTTTGTCTATCAACAACACAACTAACGAAACTTTTTCAGTTGATGTAACTTCAGTAACTGGTCAGGTTGTTCGCACAATCACTAACGTAACTGATAACACAACTATCGAAAAAGGTAACTTGAATGCAGGTTTATACTTCGTAGTTATCCGTAACGCAGCTGGTAAATTCAGTACTCAAAAATTAATCATCGAATAATATTGATGTTAATTTGAATAAAAAAACCGTATATGATTTTTCATATACGGTTTTTTTTTGTAGCCCCATCCCGACCTTCCCCAAAAGGGAAGGAGTAAAACCAATATTAGCTTCAAACTTTTAGGCAAATCTTATATTCTTACTTTTTTGATAATGTACTAAATAGATGTATTGCTTCGGCTTCGAGTTTATTGGTTTTGAAAGCCGTTGTAATAAACCAAAACAAGTAGTATTTATCGTCTGATGGGTCAGAACTCATGGCCATTAGCGAGAGATTTTCTTCGTTGTGGCTATACAAATAAATGGCTTCGGTATTCGTGTTTTTAAAATTTTTACAAGGCATTGTCTGAAAATCTGCTTGTGCGGTAAGTGATTTAGCCATATTCCGTATGGTTTCACAATTGAGGTTTTTGCTAATCAAATCTTTTCTTATTTTTTCGCATTGTATGTCATATTCCGCAGTTTGGATAACTATTTTTTGCGCTTCGGCTTCTATCTTTTTTGGTATTTCAATCCAATCAAAAGATAAATGACCCATGCTCCACTCTACTGTTTTTTGCGCATTGGCGACATTAAAAAGTAAAAGAAATAAGCAAGTTATTGTGTTTTTTAGATTTATCATTTTTAGCTTTTTATTTATAAAATCTTGATTTATAATATTTTACAAATATAGAATTATTTATATCAATATTCAAATTTAATATTTTATGAATACTTTTTCAGCAAAATTTACTGGTAAATACGCCGTCATTTTTACGTCGCGCAGAACCGAAGGCGACAACGGATATTCCGAAATGGCGGATTTAATGGTTGAGTTGGCTTCGCAACAAACTGGTTTTTTGGGTGTAGATAGCGCACGTCAGGAAGTTGGCATTACGGTTTCGTATTGGGAAGACGAGGCTTCGATTCGGGCTTGGTACAAAAACGCTGAACACAACATCGCTCGCGATAAAGGCCGCTCGGATTGGTACACTTCGTTTGAAACCTACGTGTGTAAAATCGAACGCGCTTACAGTTTTTTGAAATAAATGGGGAATTAGTTGAATTGGGGAATTAGGGAATTAGTTGAATTGGGGAATTAGTTAAAATGGTTGAAATGGGAAAATGGGGAGTTAGGGAATTAGGGACTTAGTTGATTTAGGAAATTGGTTGAAACTAAACACAAAAAAAGCTACGCTGTACAGCATAGCTTTTTTTTCATAAATTACTGATTATCAATATTTTATTAATTATTTTAATTTTCTTAATTTCTTTAATTATTTTAAAGAATCTCCTCCCTTTCAATCGGACACGTCATGCAATGCGAGCCGCCACGGGCGCGCGAAAGTTCGTTACTCGGCAACGTGATGATGGTGTTTTTCAAAGTCAATGGATCTATTTTTCCTTTCTCTACCAAATCTAAATATTGACGTGCATGGATTACGGTATAACCATAATCGCGAAAAGCATCTTCTGTTTTTGGATTGCGGTCATACGTCAAAGCGACGCCAGGGCGAATGGTAACGAGATTGCAACCATCTGTCCATTGCTCGCGCTCTTGGTATGGCGATTCGCCGTCGCCACTGAGTACGAATTTCATTTTCGGGTTGATTTCGGCACGTACAAAATCCTTTAACGATGTATAAACCGTCGTGCCACCACTTTGACGATGCACTTCTACATACGAACTCAATCCGTCGATGATGATTGGCTTGTAAGCTGTGGTATGATTGGTGTTGATGTGCGTAAAAATAGTGTCTAAGTGCATACACGAACGATCGGCAGGCATATTGACTTGCACCACGTTTTTGACAACACCTTTTTCCAACAACACATTTTTTAACTGAATTATAGAATAGGCATTGGTGCGCTCGGAACAACCAATGAGCAAATAATCTTTGTTGATAATCATGACATCGCCGCCTTCGAGCGAGATAAAATCACCTTTTTTACTCGGTGGAAAATCATCGACAACATTTAAGTTGATAATTTTGCCAGCTTCACGCGTTTCTTTGAACATCGGGTGAGCTGTAAACATGAATCGAGCGAGGAAATTTTCGCGAAAGCGAGCAGTTTTCGATGCCTTCGTGATGATGATATAATCATTGACGACCACCGCAATATCGCGCGTAAAGATGAAGTTCGGAATCGGATCAAAAAGGTACATATCGCCTTTGTCGAGATGGCCCGAAATGAGTACATCGGCCAACTCTACGTTGTTCAAATCCTCAAAAATGCTCTTATAAGATTTCGGAAGTTCCTCATAATCAATGATTTCGTCAATCATCCAAGACTTGTTGTCGGGATCGGCAGCGAGTGCTTCGGCCAATACGTCTTTGGATTCGAGTACGTTTTCTTTGCCTAAAAACGAAGTCAATACACGCGTAAATATATCGTGTTCTTCTTGCATATTCGGCAAATGCACGATGTCGTCGAACAACAATTCGGCGGCATCTTTGGGCGTGATGCGCGCAATGCCCTCATCAGGTCTATGTACAATTACTCTTTTCAATTGTCCGATTTCGGAAGCTACATGAATGCGACTCATAAATGTGGTTTTATTGTTAGGAAGTCTATAAAATTATAAAAACTAAGTAACTACTTAGCCTTATTTAAAGAAAAGTAAATTATACGACGTTTAATTTTTTACTCGTTAAAATAAGCAATTGGCAAATAGCAAAATTTCAATTTTCGCTTCATGCAACTTTTCGTATCAAGATTGCCTATTGTTTATTGCTAATTAAAATGTGGTAATAAACTTGAAACCGAAATATAAAATATTACTCTTATCGAATGGCTATATTCGTTACTAATTATTCAATTTTGGCTCAAAAGTACATAAATACTGCGCAACTATCAAACCAATTTTTCAATTTCATAAATTGAATTTATTTTACCTGCAAATAAGCAATAAAAATTGGGTTCGTCGTGTAGTTTTGAGATTTCTGTTGGCCGTCCATCGTCTATGTGGTTGGCTTTTAGTTTTGTTTTGATGGTGTAGAAGGAATTGAAATATTCTAAAGCGACATTGGGCGACAAATATTGCTGAAACTGGGCAATCATTTTGTGTTTTGCACTCGTCGGTTTAGCAAAACAAGCGTTGCAATTGGCCGTATAATCGGGACGACAAGCGGTGTTTTGTTGCTGACAATCGAAAGTCGGTAAGTTGTCGTAATTGACTTTATGGTGCGTATAGGCCACACTCGAAAGCGACAATAATCCAGATTTTCCGTAAGGCATCAGTGAGCCAAAAGGGCCGTCCATGATTGTGATGCCGATGTTCTGAAACTTGGGCGAAGTGACAAAAACCATTTCCGAAATCTCGTGCATCAATTGCAATTCCGATACGCCAAACAAGCGATTGATGGCGTTGGTTGCTGTATAAGTTGCACTAATAACCGATGGTGTTTCTATCTTGATATTTTTATTTTCAACATGATTAAAAACGTTTATAATCCATTGTTTATCAGATTTTAAAACATTTTTTATTTCAATATTTGTATATAAATCTATGTTATCAAAATCAGCTATCATTGCCTTGTAATGTGCTGCTATCAGTATCGGATCGAAGGTATATTCGGTGGTCGCATACAAGGCTTCGAGGCGATCTAAATTGAATAAATCGTGCCGTTCCACACGCTCGCATTTGATGTTGATGAAGTCACAAAATCGCTCAAATTGAGCAGCATCTGTGAATGAACCAAACCGATCTATGGCATAATATTTTTCAAAATCAAAGAGGATAAAATCACGGTGTTCGTCCGTAAATCGCGCCTTATTTTCATCACTCATCATGGCCGTCGCCACACTCCTCGGATAATGATAACCGCTATGCAATCGCGCCTGATTCACGACTGACGCTTTCTGAAACAAACTCGATTCTTTTTCTAATATACACACACGATAGCCTTTTTTCGCCAGATAAACCGCCGAATAGCAACCAAAAATACCGCCGCCTATTATTGTAAAATCGTAAGTCATTTTTTTTGTCGGTTAGTCTTTTTTTGTCGGTTTTTGTCGGTTATTTTTTAGGGTTTTGGGTTTTCACAGAAATCGTGAGAATCGTGAGAATCGTGAGCCGTGAGAATCGTGAGAACTTCGTGTCAAACGCTCGATATACAAAATCGTGAGAATCGTGAGCCGTGAGAATCGTGAGAAATTAGTGGCAAACGCCCGATTTGCCATCACGTTTCTCACGGCTCACGAAAAAAAATTGCGTCAAGCAATTTCTCTCACGACTCACGATTTTCGGTTCTCTCGGCTCACGAAAAAAAATTGCGTCAAGCAATTGTTCTCACGACTCACGATTTTCGGTTCTCACGATTTCTTCACCACTTTCATCATTCTCGCACCATCTACTTTGAGCAAATACATACCGTTTGGCAAATGAGCGATGTCGAGTTGAGCTTCGTGGCTATCGAAATGTGATGTCAATATTATTTTGCCAGTCAAATCGTATAAAATTACAGTTCCGATATTATTTTCCGAGTTCAAAATCGTAAACGATTCGCTTGCGGGATTTGGATATAATTGTATAATATTCAATGAATTAGAATCATCAGTACCGCTTACACAATTTCCGTTTGAAGCGTTGAAAGTTGGTTTGGTCACTATCCATTTTGCGTTTCCATTCGGACAACGAGCCAACGAAAAGTCTGCTTTTTGATTGTTAAAACCTAAACTATCCAAATATTTTCCGTTGGGATCTGAAAGTAAAAAGCGCTCGCCGTTGTCAGTCAATTTGAATGACGCGTGCAAACCAGCGCCAGTATCTGCATCATCGCACCAAACAATCAAATAATTATTGGCTTTTATGTTCGTTCCGTTCGGGAAAAGCCATTTTTTAGGTGTACTATAATTGTCGCTCAATTCAGCATTGCTCATGTCAATATCAGCATTTGTTGTGTTGTATAATTCAATCCAATCAGAAAATTTACCATTGGGTGCAACCACTGCCGTTTTGTTATTGGCCATGACTTCATTCACAATTACTGCCCCTAATTTTATGGTATTGGTAGCCGTAGCCGTAAATGAATGAAACTTATGCTCTGCCTGACGCGGAGAGAACATTCCTGCATCTGCATTTTCGGCATATATATAATACTGAATATCAGGCTTTTGAACTATAAAATCTGCTGTCCAAATGGTATCGTTTGGCGCAACACCATTTTTCATTTTTACGGTTTCAAATATATCGCCATCTGTATATCTATAACGCAACACAACCGAAGTTGCACCTTTTATAGGTGTTGTGATGGTTACGGTTTTTCCAATTGTCGCTTTGCTATGCGCAGTTTTTGAAATGGAAGGCGCAACTTTCGTAAACTCTGGAATGGTTTGGTAAAATGCCAATCGGCTATCCATCAAAGCCTTCACACCTGGTGTGTTACCACCGCCTGGCCCACCGCCAGTACCAGTAACGGCCGAAGTTAAAGCTATTTTGTAATTCGCATAAGAAGTTATTTTATTCGGATCGGCATTGAACGCCGTATCAGCTATGGCTTGCATGGTTTTGCCTTCTGTATAATATTTGCTATTGGCAAACCAATCATCAATCATGGTTTTGATATTCGCCACATACATTCGGCGATAAGTCGGATTCGATAATATATTTTTTATCAAAGGTCTGTCGGCATTTGCTTGTTGCAAAAATGCGTCGGTTTTACTCACATCGGTTGTGCCACCGCCGCCACCAGGACCGCCCGCACCACCAGGAAAACCGCCAAACGACATATTAAAATCCCACATAATTGGTAAAAAACGGTTGGTGTGGTCTTTATAAAGGTTATAA
>JAYUJV010000384.1:0-6745 GCA_043764975.1 Saprospirales bacterium | reverse complement strand
ATCAAAAAATATGTTCAATTGGCTTTTATTAATGGCTTGGCGCGATAGCCGCAAAAATCGTGGTAAATTATTGCTTTTCGTTTCCTCAATCGTATTGGGCATCGCGGCATTGGTTGCCATAGATTCATTTTCAATCAACTTGCAGCAAAGCATCAACAACGAAGCGAAATCGCTTGTGGGTGCGGATTTGGTTGTTTCGACTTTGCAACCGCTCGGCGACGATAACCAAAAAATGCTCGATAGCCTCGGCGGCGAACAAGCGCGCGAACTCAATTTCGGCTCTATGATTTTGTTCCCTGGTCACGAAGGCACTCGATTTGCGTCCATAAAAGCCATAAAAGGCAATTTTCCATTTTATGGAAAAATAAGTTGCGTACCCGAATCGGCAAGCACGAGTTTCCGTAACGGCAAACGTGCATTGGTGGACAAAACATTGCTTTTACAGTTCAATATGAACATCGGCGATAGTATAAAAGTGGGCGAAGAAACCTTTTTGATAGAAGGCTCTGTAACTTCTGTTCCTGGACAAGCGGGCATCGCTTCGTCAGTAGCGCCAACGGTCGTGTTGCCACTCGAATACATCGAAAACTCTGATTTAGTGCAAAAAGGAAGCCGCGTAAATCGTAATTTTTACTTTAAGTTTGCGGACAACGTCAATCCCGAATTAGTTATAAAACCACTCGAAAGTCGCTTAAAAGCAGTCAAAGCGGACTACGAAACGGTCGAAAAACGTAAAAAATCGCTCGGTACGGCTTTTTCAAACCTTACCGATTTCCTTGGTTTGGTTGGTTTTATAGCCTTGTTATTGGGTTGCATTGGCGTAGCTTCGGCGGTACATATTTATATAAAAGATAAAAAGAAAATCGTTGCGGTGTTGCGTACACTTGGTGCAAGTGGTCGGCAAAGTTTTATGATGTATCTCATTCAGATCTGCGGTATGGCGTTGATTGGTTCTATTGTCGGTGCGGCCTTAGGTTGTGCCATACAAGTGGCGTTACCAATTGTTTTGAAAGACTTCTTGCCTGTCGAAAACATCACAAACGACATCTCGTGGAGTGCCGTCGTGCGAGGTATCGTGACTGGATTATTGGTTTCAATTTTGTTCGCGCTGCTGTCATTGATTTCGATTCGGAACGTGTCGCCGCTACGAGTATTGCGCGCATCGTTTGAAGAAAACGCCAACCGTCGCGACTATTTACAATGGTTCGTGTATGTTATCATTATCCTTTTTGTAGGCAGTTTTGCGTTCTTGCAACTCAAAAGCGTGAAAGGCGCAATCGCCTTTTTGGCGGTCATTATTTTTATGATGATTGCTTTGAGTGCCGTAGCGCAAGGCTTGATGTGGCTCGTGCGTCGCTTCTTCCCTGTGCGCTGGAGCTATGTGTGGCGACAAGGCATTTCTAATCTGTATCGTCCTAATAATCAGACACTTATATTGTTGACATCTATTGGTTTGGGTACAGCATTGGTCACAACTTTGTTTTTTACACAAGACCTTTTGCTACGTCAAGTACAACTTTCAGGTACTGACAATCAGCCAAATATGATTTTATTCGACATCCAAACGCCTCAAAAAGACAGCGTGGCGAACATCGTAGAAACTAGCGGAATGCCAGTCATGCAACGTGTGCCAATTGTAACCACTCGTCTGGAATCCATGGACGGCGTGGCGGTCGATGTCTTGAAAAAAGACAGCACCGCAGGTCGCGAAGAATGGGCGCTTGAGCGCGAATATCGCTGCACGTATCGCGATACGCTCATTGATACCGAAACGATTTCGGAAGGCGAATTTTTGAATCTCGACAAGCCCAAAGATGGAAAAATATACGTGTCACTGGCAGATAGACCTGCAAAAGCCTTAAAAGCAAAAGTTGGTACTAAATTGACTTTCAATGTGCAAGGCGTGATGATGGAAACCGAAGTTTCGGACATCCGACAAGTTAATTTTAATCGCATACAGACCAATTTTTTTGTGGTGTTCCCGAAAGGGATTTTAGAAAAAGCACCACAATTTCATGTGGTCGTGACACGCACCAAAGACGCTGCACAATCGGCTTCTTTTCAACAAAAACTGGTGGCGGCATTCTCAAATATATCGGTTGTGGATTTGACTCAAATCCTAAAAGCGGTGGACACTGTGCTAGGAAAAGTGAGTTTTGTAATCCGTTTCATGGCATTATTCAGTATTTTGACGGGTTTAATTGTCTTGATTAGTTCGGTTGCATTGAGCAAATATCAGCGTGTGCAAGAGTCGGTTTTGTTGCGCACCATTGGTGCAAGCCGTCGTCAGATATTGGCCATCAATGCCATTGAGTATATCATGCTTGGCGCTATGGCGGTCTTGACTGGTATCGTGTTTTCGTTTGGTGGCACTTGGTTATTGGCCAAATTCGTGTTCAACATTCCTTACGTGGTCAGTTGGCTGCCGTCGCTTTATATCTTTTTGGGCATCACGATTTTGACCTTAGTTATCGGACTTTTCAACAGCCGCGAAGTACTGAGCAAACCACCATTGGAGGTGTTACGGAACGAAGCCTAACTTTTTTTGAATTAAGAAAATTAAAAGAATTAAAGAAATTAAGGAAATACTTCTAATTAGGTCTTACTCAATATCAAATACAATTGCGTATTTTTTAATAAAAAAACACCTCGTTTCGATTGAAACGAGGTGTTTTTTTTGTTTATTTTTTCAAAAAATTTCCAAAGTAGCATCATTGTAGCCTTTTTCTTCCCATAGTGCGGTTGCTTCGCTACGCGCTTTATCCATCAAAAACCGAGCAATCACTACTCGCAACTCATTCAATTGTGTATCAGGCAGTTGCATAGCAAATACTTTCAACATCTCTGTCTGTACATTGGTTAGTGTAGGTTGAATAGCTTGATAATTAAGTGTTGCTGTCATCTTAAAATATATTTTACATAAAGTTACGCTTTTTTAGCAAAATTTCAAAAATGACATTAAAAATAAGTTGAAATAATTCTGAATTTCCACACTCATTTTTTTATGATTTTAACTTTTTTGTAAAAGTTAGGCGTCGTCCAATTTTTTAAGTAAAATATATTTTATTTTAACTAAAAGTTTAGGGTTACGATGGTAAGTCCCTCCTTTGGAGGGATTTAGGGAGGTCTCTAAATTTTTAATATTTATTTCCTTTTTTTCGGCGTCGAAATAATCGCATTGTTGGCTTTCAAAAAGCGTTTCAAACTTGGCAACGCGACTGTTCTACGCAATTCGTCTATTTTTGTCATGTCTTTTACTTGATAAAGCTCCATCACGTCAGCTTTGTTGTTCCAGACCAATTGAGTGCCGTAGATTTGCGCTTTACCTTTAAGCATCAAAATCCGATCACAGATTTGAGCGTAAAAATGCTTCGGAATCTCGTCGCGCTCACTCGCTGCTTGCACGAGTGGCGCATATTTTTCTTGAAAATCAAGACTGCAATGTATTAAAATCGCGAAAGGTGTTTCTTCCATATCCAAGCCAATTTTTCGATAACTCGGATAACCATAACGCTCAAAAATATGCTCCAACAACACCTGATTATAGGTATCATAATGCTGTTGCTCAATCCATTTATCTTTATTGGCTGCAATCCAAGGCGCATCGGCGAGATTTTTTCTATATTTTTGATCAAAACTATCCATCACCACAAGTAGATTTATCAAGTTACTATCCAATTTTGCCCATTCTTTTTTGCACTGACAATCCAACTTGGCATAAAAACTTTTATGCAGATTCATGTACGACACAAATGAGCATTTTCGATGCCATTCGTTGTCATTACAAGCATGAATCGGGTCTTTCGCCATATAATCCAACAGTTGAATTTCGATAGAATCCAAACTATAATGCAACTTGTACATATTTACGATTAGGTTGTTTTTGTCGAAGTGGTTAAACTTTTTGTTCAAGTTTTTTTTCGATATTCGCAGCATAAACGCCCAATCTTCGATACTTTTAGTGCTATCGGTGTTGTTTTGCAACCTTTCCATTGCAAGCTCGGTAGAATCAATGGTCGTTTGTGCGTACAATCCAATCGGAATTATACACAGTAATATCGTAATGAATAATATTTTAATTTTCATCTTCAATTTTGATTTTAAAAATATTTAATTTAATTTAAAAACAACTTTTCGCTCAAAAGCATTTGGCTCATTATTTTTTTGTTTACCATGACCAATACATTGTACACGATTTTCTAAAAGCCCTATTTTTAGTAAATATGTCTTAATATTACAAGCTCTTTGTTCTGATAGTTTCAAATTAAAAACTTCACCACCTTTATCATCCGTATATCCATGAATAACTAATTTCAAGCGCTCATGTACTTTCAAAAAATTTGCAATTTTATCAATTTCAAATTTTGATTTATCATTAAGTTCGGATTGATTAGATTCAAAAAAAATGTTATTGGGATTAAAAACAGTTTTAAAGTCAGTTTCTTTTTCAACCGTAGTTCGCACTTGATTTTTGAATGAAAGTTTAAAATCATCAAAGAAATAATATGCCCGAGGTTGCACTTTTAAATCTGATTGCAATACCTCAAATTTAGTTTCTGCGTTACTATAAAAATTACCAACTGTTAGGTATTGGTAATTTTCTGATGCCTTAAATTCATAAATCAATTCTTTCCATTGCTTATCTTTACTCACTATTTCTGAGCTATTCAATTGAGGTTTTAGCTTTAAAGGATCACTTGTCGAAGTAT
Organism: Saprospirales bacterium; assembly: GCA_043764975.1. Classification (GTDB taxonomy): domain Bacteria; phylum Bacteroidota; class Bacteroidia; order Chitinophagales; family Saprospiraceae; genus JAYUJV01. The sequence continues at coordinate 2,036 of JAYUJV010000384.1, read as the reverse complement.
GAGGCAGAAATGTGCTAGACAAATAAATACCGATATTATTTATTGCTGAATTAGAATTAAGTGACAATTTGACCTTAAAAGAAAGTCTATAGATTGAATCTTTTTTCAAAGGTTCTCTCAGTTTACATTGTGCATATTCACGATAATTGAATGATTTTTCAGAAATAATGTAAAGAATTAATCCTAACATCCTATTTTTATCCACAACACTATCTAAGCCCCAACCATTTTTTTATACCACCAATCAATGGCAGTATTTTTTGCAAAAATGTCAGAAGTGCCGTCTGGTGGAGAATACCAAGCAATGGTCGTGGCATTAAAGTCATCAGCTGTAATACTCCAACCTTTTAGCACTTTTTTATAATCTTCAAAACTTGGATTAGGTATTAAATTGTTTTGAGATTGAGCTGTTAATGCACTCAGGAAATAAGTCAGAATGAAAATTTGGTTACGCATATATTTTGATTTTTAAGAATATTCTTTTTAGGGAACAACTTTGATTTGTAGAAAAAACGAAGAAAGATAGTACGCTGATTTATAATGATTGTCATGATTTATCATGATAATTATTATAAAAATCATTATAAATCATGATTTTGTTTTATAAAATCATGATTTTACCATGATAATCATAACAAATCAGCGTTCTATTTATCTTACCTTTCATCACTTATACATTTTGTTAAGTGTTTAGTTATCAGCGTTTTATGTATTACAATTTTGTTTTTCTACAAAATAGAGTTACACCCTCTTTTTATAACTATCTCAATCCGAAATAGTTACAGTAAAAGTAGTTTCTTTTTTGAAAATAATTTTATTACACTTTCAACAACTACGATTTTGAACAATTTCTTTTCCGATATAAAAATCATATCTTTGCCGAAGCATATTTAAGTTATAAAAAAACACAACATGGGCATACAACGCAGAGCCGTTTTTATAGACACGAGCCACTTGGGTGGCCGCGGCGTTTTTGCTGCCGAACCGATAAAAAATGGAGAATTGATAGAGATTTGCCCAGTTTTGGTCATGAATAGGGGAGATATGGAGCTACTCGATAAGACATACTTATATGACTACTATTTTTTGTGGGGCGAAAACGGCGAAGATTGCGCCGTTGCACTTGGTTATGGCTCGCTCTATAACCACGATTGCCCTTCAAATGCAGACTACGATATGGATTTTGATAACAAAAATATAGAAATCATAGCAGTGCGCGATATTGCGATTGGCGACGAAATTACCATCAATTATCACGGTGATCCGAACGATCCATCGCCAACTTGGTTTATGACCGATGGGCGTGATTTAGGATAATTTTATGATTTTTTTGAAAAACCCCTCAGAAATAGGTCTTTTTGAGTCAATATTTTTTTAAAATGTAAAAATTAAGTTCAAAAACAATATAATTACAAATATTAAACGATTGTTTAAATATATTTAAACAATCGTTTAATAATAAATAAAAATTACTTCTAAAACGTACTATTCACAACCAGTTTATTCAAAATGTCCAATAAATCGCCACTCAAAGTTTCCCACTTACTTGATTCTCCAAAATAAGCAGCCAACGATTTTTTGGCTGAGGCATCTTTTTTGTAGCGCGTCGTCCATGAACTACCCATTATTTTATTGTCTTTGAGCATAAAATACGAATGTCCGAAGTCATGCGAAAACTCGACGAGCAATACCTCATCTAAATCGTCGTAAATCGGATTTCCTTCGCCATCTCTTGCGACATAGTCACTAGATAGATGATAGGCCAAGTTTTCTGCACCAATCCTCATTTTTTGCAATTTTATGGGCTTTAAAGTCTTAAATTCATCTATCATTTCAAAAAAAACATCCAAAGCCTTGGCTTCATCATTACCGTTTTCGGTGAGGATAATGTTTTTCCAACCAGCCGTGGATTCGCCCCAATCGTATTTGTGCATCGCCCACTCATGAAAATACCAAAACTGAGGAAATACCTCTTTTATGGCGATGTCATGCGTACTTGCAAAAAAATGATAGCCATCAATAAAACTACGCATCGC
>JAYUJV010000383.1:0-2534 GCA_043764975.1 Saprospirales bacterium | reverse complement strand
TAGATCATAAAAAAGTAATTGATGCTTGCGCGGCCAACGGTGTAGCCATCGAACTCAATGCGCACCCATATCGACTGGATCTCGACTGGACTTGGATTCCTTATGCAAGAGAAAAAGGTGTTTTGATTGCTATCAATCCCGATGCGCACAGTACGCATGGCATTGCGGATATTCGTTACGGTGTTTTAGCAGCTCGAAAAGGCGGCTTGACTGCCGAAGGTTGTCTAAATACGCTTTCGCTAACGGATTTTACGAAGTGGTTGGCGAAATAAGTGTAAAATTATCGGTTAAAAATTGCAGACGACGTTACCGAGACCTTTAAGGTGTCGGTAACGTAATAAACGCATCATTTAAAAAATCTTTCCAGGATTTAAAATGCCGTTTGGGTCAAACACTTTTTTGATGTTTCGCATCAAATCGAGTTGGACTTCGGAAAACATAATGTCCATATACGGGCGTTGCACAAGTCCGATACCATGTTCGCCGCTCAGTGTGCCGCCGAGCGATTTTACGAGTGTAAATATTTCTCGAATCCCTTTTGTCAATTCTTGATTCCAGACTTCATCGCTCAATGTTCCTTTTACGATATTGACGTGCAAATTGCCATCGCCCGCGTGTCCGTAACAAACGGACTGGAAGCCGTAACGTGCGCCAATGGCTTTTACACCTTGTAGCAATTGCGGCAGCGCAGCACGCGGCACGACCGTATCTTCTTCTTTATAAACCGAATTTAATTTCACAGCGTGTGCTACATTTCGGCGCAAACGCCAAAGGTCTGTTTTGGTAGCGTCATCGTCTGCAAAAAGGATTTCGCCACAATCGAATTGCGCCAATGTATTCGTAATTAACTCACAATCAGTGAATAACATATCTAAATGATGTCCATCTACTTCTATCAAAAGGTGCGCTTGCGTACTGTCGTCAATGTTTATGGTCACATCGCCGAGGTAATCCACAGCCCAATCTATGGCATCGCGCTCCATAAACTCTAAGGCAGACGGAATAACACCAGCCTTAAAAATAGCCGAAACCGCCGCACAAGCCTGCGCTGCATCTCGAAATGGCACAAGCATCAATAGATTATAAGGTGGAAAAGGAATCAGTTTCAGTACGATCTTAGTCACCACGCCAAGCGTGCCTTCGCTACCCACCATAAGTTGCGTTAGGTTGTAGCCAGTCGAATTTTTGAGGGTATTGGCACCAGTCCAGATGATTTCGCCATTGGCCAACACGACTTCAAGATTAATTACATAATCTTTTACGACACCATATTTTACGGCTTTGGGGCCGCCAGAATTGTGCGCCACATTGCCACCAATAAAACACATTCCACGACTCGATGGATCGGGTGGATAAAACAAACCTACTGCTTTTACGGCATTTTGTAGGACTTCAGTTATGACACCTGGCTCGGTCGTCACTTGCAGATTCTGCTCGTCGATGTCGAGTATTTTATCAAAACGCTCCATCGAAAGGCATACGCCGCCATGTATGGCCAAGGCTGCACCCGACAAACCGCTACCGCCACCACGAACTGTGACTGCTATATTGGCTTCGTTACAGGTCTTGAGTATAGCTGCAACTTGCTGACTATCAGCTGGTGTCAAGACCACATCGGGCGGAAAAACGAGGTCTTCCGTTTCGTCATGGCCGTATTGCTGACGCGCGGCATCGCTCGTAAGGCAATTGTCTTCGCCTACGATGGCGATTAGATTATGTAGTAATTGTGTTGTCATGTTGAATTTAATTTTTCATCCAAGCGAAAGAACTGCCGAATACACATATATATATGACGTAAACGCTGAGTGGCGCAGCAGCGCAAAGCGCAATGAGTTTGAAATACCACAACGGTACTTTGCTCGGTTCTATTTTTTCGGCCACGAATGATAGCGCCAATATTGCTATTGCGATACTACCCAATATAATGGACATCAAAAAACCGAAGTAACTATTGTAGAGCCACAATAAAAGATAAACAATTATTTGGGCAAAAAAGATTTCGAGCAGGCGTTGGTTTGTCATCGTGAGGCAAAGATATAGAGAATTATCAAAAATTAAAAAATTTCATTTTTTGAACTTGGTTTGCTTTCTTTTAATTTTTAAATAAAAAAATATTTATATATGTGGTAAAATTTAGGCATCGTCCAATTTTTTAAGTAAAATATATTCTATTTTAACTAAAAGTTTGCTGTTACGATGGCAAGTCCTTCCTTTGGAGGGATTTAGGGAGATCTTTAAGTAGTTTACTTACGCTAATAAACAAGTAAATATTTGATAATCAGTATATTATAACTATTTTTAATGAACAATTATGGAAATGAAAATGTTAATCATTAAAATAAATCCATTTTTAAAATCGCTTTTTAACAAGGCTTTTCGTTATTGAAAAATATAGAATAGTTAAAAGTATGAAAAAAAACAGAGAAAAAGAGTAAATTTTTCTCAAAACATCTATTTTTGTAACGAAATATTATTTTAGAAACACTTTATTATTAACATTAAGTATGAAATTAAACATGAACTTTAAAAATCTT
>JAYUJV010000382.1:0-2541 GCA_043764975.1 Saprospirales bacterium | reverse complement strand
AGAATATGCCTTTTTCGGTGGATAGTTTCTTGTACGCTCGCTGTTGTGTAGTTGCCAATGGCGAAAATTTTTATCAAACTGTTCTTTTTGCACCTTCAAAAATGCCGAAGGAATATACTTTTGAAGCCTTACTTTATCTTCCAAAAGAGGCCTATACATCAAAAACAGGAAAAGACAATTATAACCATTTTCCTGAAACTTGGTGCGAAACGTTCAGTAATATAGAAGGTTGGAATAGCGCAATGTCTTTGCAAGATAAGATTTTGAAACTATTATGAAAATGCACGCCAATTCGCACGACAATGATGCAGTACATCATTTGTACGCAATTTTTGATGTCGAGCGCAATACTATTTCAAATATGGGATTTCGGGAAAACCACTTTTAAGCGACGGCTTTTCGCTTCGCGCTGATGAGCAAGTGCAGCTTTACAATCGAGTAGTTGGTATGAAACGCTTTTTTGCTACCGTTATTCTTACCGATATAAAAGGTAGAAAAGAAGCCGAACGTATCGAAAATGACTACATAACTACATATCGAAATATAAACGGAACAAATCCAATTGGGAATTTGTAGTATTATTTGCCACTCTTCTTCAAATCAAATTATAATATAGTTACCTAAACTAAGGGGATTTAAAAATAATCTACCCGATTTTACTCGTCTTTTATACCAATACAAGCGTTACAAAAAATGTTATATAGCTCTGCTACAACGTCTTATTTGTGCCTTGTTTTGACTTGAAATACATCCTAAAATTTGGGTATTTTATCCATTATATAACTCCTTATTATTTTTTAAATTTATAAATATTTGATTTTCAATTATTTATAAATTTGATTAAAAAAATATTCATACAAAACCAAATTTTTAAAATGAAAAATATAGACCTCGTAAACCTTGCAAAATCGGTGGTAACAATAGCCGAAGCGGCGAGTAAAGTGATTTTGGAGATATATGCAAAAGCAGATTTGGGCGTGGAGTTCAAGGCAGACGATTCGCCAGTGACCTTGGCCGATCAACAATCTGATGCGTTGATACGCTTGCGATTGAGTGCATTGACCCCAGATACTCCAGTGATTTCGGAAGAAGGCGAGGAGATTGACTACGAAATCCGTAGCCAATACGAATCCTATTGGTTGGTGGATCCGTTGGATGGCACGAAGGAATTTGTGAAGCGTAATGGCGATTTTACAATCAATATTGCGCTCATGCACGCCAACGAACCGATATTGGGCGTGGTGTATATTCCGACCGAAGCAACGGCTTATTGGGCAGCAAAAGATTGTGGCGCTTGGCAAAACGATAAGGCGATTCGTGCCGATACATTTACGTTGTCGCAAAGCGGCTTGGGGATTGCGGTATCGCGCTCGCACTTCAATCAAGCGACTTCTGACTTCGTAGGTGGATTCGTGTATCCGAGATTAATGGCGCGTGGCAGCGCCTTAAAGATGCTGTTGGTGGCGAGTGGCGAAGCGCACATTCATCCTCGATTTGGCACTACTATGGAGTGGGATACGGCTGCTGCTCAGGTCATAGTGCAAGAAGCTGGCGGGCGTATAGAACGCTCTGAAAACCAAGGTAAATTGTTGTACAATAAACGCGATTTGCGCAATCCAAACTTCATTGTATATGGAAATTTGCGTGACACAAACGATTAATTTTTTGTCATAATTGCAATAAATTTATAATACAAAAGTCCAAATCTGTGACATTATTAAAAATATTTATAAAATTAAATTTTGTAAATATTAAAATAAAAATATTAAATTCTTTAGCTGCTTACAATACACATATAAATAAGTATATATAAGATTTTTTTTGTTAAATAAGATTGTTTTTAGAAATATACCCGTATCTTTGCACCAATTTTAGAAATCTGCAATGATCGAGAGAAAACACTTCTTTTTTTCAATACTGTTAGCTTGCTGTTTTTATGTCACAGAAACACTAGCTCAAGAGAAAGGCTCAAACCCTTTCGATATCGGTCGTGCGCCTACGCCTGTAACTCAATCTGCGTCTAATCCTCAGCCTAACTCTGGAAATATTTTTGATATTAAATCGAACTCAACTCAAGCAGTTGTACCTTCAAATACAACTGACACCAATACAACATCGCCTCCAAAATCTACGAATCCATTTGACATAGTTGCGCCGAATCCGAGTGTAGCACAACCAAAAGTGACGACAACTACACCTACAGTAACGGTCGTGCCGACAAAAGAAAAAGCCCAGACATCGAATAGTTTTTTGTTTATCATAACAATATCTACCCTTTTATTGCTGACGATTTTGGTGGTGCTTAGTCGAGATGTGATTCGTAAATCGTATCTCGCACTGTTCAACGAAACGTTAATGAAAGCCTTACATCGTGAACGAAGTAGTGTCAATGTTTTGATTTATACTTTATTGTATAGTATGTTCGTTATCAATTTAGGTGTGTTTGCGTTTTTGTGCATCAGACATTATTTTTTAATCAATGATAGCGAATGGCTGACGCTATTGGCTTGTTTGCTCGTTATTGGTTTAGTGGTGTTTATG
>JAYUJV010000381.1:0-6792 GCA_043764975.1 Saprospirales bacterium | reverse complement strand
GCCTCATCGAAAAGAACAATATGCCGTTTGCTGCGCCCGACAAAGCCATCGAAATATTTAGAGAAATGCCAGTTTTTGATGGTCAATATTCAAATACTTGCTACCTCAATCGTGCCATAGAAGCCATGAATCATTTTCAGGAACAAACGAAAGGCTATGATAAAAAGCCAATTTTTGACCGTTGGTCACGCTTGATTTTTCATTTGCCTTACGCAGCACACGCGCGTCGCATAGGCGTGGATATGTATTTGAGCGAAATGGTGCGTATCGGCAAAATAGATGCTTTTCTTAAAAAAGCTAAGATAGTCGTGCCGTCAGAAACAGATTTTGCAGATAGCAAAAGTTACGGTAAAGCACAAAACGCTTATATGAAATCTATAAGTGAAACCGCTGATTATCAACAGTTTGTGACGCAAAAATTGAGTTCGGCATCAAAAGCATCTTCGCAAGTTGGTAATGTATATACGGCGTCTATTTTCTTAGCGTTGCTGAGTGCTTTGGAGTCTGAATTAGCGAACGCAGAAGATGTTACAAATAAAAAATATGGTTTTGTGGCTTATGGTAGCGGCTCGAAAGCAAAGGTTTTTGAAGCGACTTTGCAAGCCAATTGGCGTTCGGTTGTTGCTGGATTTAATGTATTCCAGAAACTCGAACAACGTCAGCAGATTAGTTTTGATGAATATCAAGCCTTGCATACAGGCCACGCCAACGAAAGTATAAAAGCAAATATAACTGATGTGTTTTCGCTGCAAAGTATCGGCGAAACAGGTCAATTGGAGGGTGCACGACTTTATACGAAAAGGTGAAACCTTCCTAACACTAGCCCCATCCCAACCTTCCCCAAAAGGGAAGGAGTAAAACAGACGGAGTTGCTAACGTAGCAGCAAACTTTTGAGACTTTTATAACAATATCAGCTATTGCGATTGCAGTTCCCTCCTTTGGAGGGCTAGGGAGCTCTTTTCTATTCCGTTAGCAACTCCCTCCTTTGGAGGGTCGGGGAGGTCGATTACAATATTTTCCTAAATAGTTCAATTGCATCATAATCCGTCAAGTCATGCGTGCTTGGCACTACTGATACATAGCCATGTTCGAGCGCATAAATATCAGTGTCTTCGCCGTCATCGAGTAGCTCGAAATGACCAGAAAGCCAATAGTATTTTTTGCCGCTTGGGTCTTTTCCTTCTATGAAGTTTTCTTTCCAACGGCCTTTTGCTTGTCTGCAAACCTTGATACCTTTTATGTTTTCTAAAGGCAAATCTGGGATATTGACATTCAACAAACGCCCTTTTGGATAATCATCAGCGAGTGCTTTGCTTATAAAATACCGCACAAAGTGCTTCGTGGCTTCAAAATCAATGTCAAAAGAATGATTGACATGAGAAAGTCCAATCGCCTTCAAACCTTCGTGCGAAGCCTCCATTGCCGCTGACATTGTGCCTGAATAAATGATGCTAATCGACGCATTCGTACCATGATTGATGCCCGAAACTACGAGGTCAATTGGTCGGTCATGTAACACGAGGTGCTTGGCCATTTTGACACAATCTACTGGCGTGCCGCTACATTCGTAAGCCTCTACGCCTTCAAATTTATCTACTTTGCGCAACCTCAAAATCTCATTGATACTGATAGAATGACCTTTTGCAGACTGCGGAGAATCAGGTGCGACCACCACCACATGACCAAACTCTTTGGCTACACTTACAAGCGCACGAATCCCTGGAGCAAATATTCCGTCGTCATTGACCACTAATATAGTTGGTAAACTCATTGTATTTTATTTTTTTCAAAGGTACAAATTTTTATAAAATAATCGTTTTTTGAAATCATAAATTGTATTTTTTTAGAAGCAAAATACTCAACCCTAACAACATAATTTGAGGCTTTATTTTTTGAATACGAAGGAACAAAAAATACAAAAGCATTTTGATTGATTGCGCAATCTTGATTTGTAATAAAGATTGACTTGTATCGATGATGAACATAAAAAATATTTTTTGTAACGTTGTCGAGCTTTCAAAAAATCAATAACGTTTACCGTTGAGTTTCAGATGCTTTTATAAGCCAATATCATAAATACATTAGGATAAAGAAGTATTAAAATAGGGTAGATACATTTTATGATACATATATTTATTTGATTTTTAATTACTTACATTATTTTATTTATAATATATAATTTTTAATAAAATGTAAAAAGAGAAACAAAAATAACAAAAAATGCCTAAATACCAACTGGCAAAAAGTATTCATTAAAAAACAGAAACAAAAAAACAAAAAAAACGTATAAAAAAGTCTTGTAATCTCTTGTTCGCTCGTTATCAATTGTATAACTTTGTTTCGGCATAGCGTATGTACAGCCAAAGAGCAACTTTAAGTATGTATTATATGTTACAAAAGTAGGTTATTTGCTAACCAAGACTTTGTACTTATTTTAAAAATTAATTTGAACTCATCCACTATTATTATGCAAAAACGACTCAACCCATGGGCAGTAGCGATATGCTTACTATTTGTAAGTTTCACATTCGCTGTCCGAGCGCAAGCACCAGCCAATGTGCCATGTACGGCTCCTGTCATTGCCGTTGGTAACACACCTGGATCTAGTCCTTTCACGACCATCAATGCTTGTTGTAATACCTACTCTAACTTCTTAGGAACAGGCCCAGCTTGTGGTGCAGCTGTTACGAATCGAGATGCTTGGTACGAAATATCAGGCATGACGACAGGCCAACAATATAATTTCCTTTTTATTGAAAAAGAAAATCGTCAGACGTTTGTAGAAATCTACGAATTGCCTGCTGGTAAAGATTGTGCAGTAGCGGCAAATTTTAAAATCGTGAAATGCGCACAAAGTAACGCTGTTGCTTTTTATGTAGGCACGAGTATCTCTGCTACATTCACGGTGCCGTCAAGCACAAGTAAATATTATACGCGTTTTCAAAGAGCAACGCTTGGCGACGAAGCCATTGAAGGCGATTTTTGCGTCGTAAAATCTTATGTGAACGATGAGCCTTGTGGCGCAATCACTTTGATACAACAACCTGCAAAAGGTACAAGTCCGATATTCGGACAAAATTACCAATCAGCTGACTGGAAGCCAGAAGTGCTGACAGGCCCAACTTGCGGCCCTAACAATGATGTATGGTACAAGTTTATACCTACGACTTGCGACATCGAAATATTTTTGAAAAACTTGACACCAGCAAGTTACGAAATGCAAGCCGCTATATTGAGGTCTGCTGATGGTACTTGTACAGGCAACATGATAGACGTGACGCCATGTGGTGGTCAGCCCGATCAGTATCTTGATATTACGCTTTCGGCAAAAGGCTTGACAATTGGTCAAACGTATTATGTTATCGTAGATGGTTATTCGCCACCGTATTTTAATGCTACGGGTAATCACAGCATCGAGTTATATACACCTGCTAACTATACGCAATGTCCGAACATTATCCAAAGCCCATGCGAATGTGGCGACCCAGGGAATTGTCCAGGTCTTTGGTATCCTGGTTCGCAGCAAGGCAATACAGCGGTTACGCTTTCGGTAAATGCAAATGCGCCAGGTTGTTATGACTTGAAGCCTTTCAATGTGCCGCTTGCTGGCGGTAGCAATACTGCAGAATTTTGTTATGAATATACCGCAAAACCAGGCGAAACGTTGCTTGCTTTTGAAAGCATCGTAAAGCGCGATCCATCTTGCGCTATTGTTTCTACTGGCTACCAAGTGCATGAAGTCAATCAGTGTACTACTCCAGGCTTGCAGCCAGTTTGTAAAGATTACAACGGCAAATCGCCAGTCTATGCAGTAGAACCTGGTAAAACATATCGTTTTTGTCGCACTATCACGAGTGATGGTGGTGATTTGGATTGTGTAAATAAAACTTATGATGCGATTTGCGCTTATATTTGGCCAATGCCAGCAAACGTAACCGTGAACAAAACGATTTGCTCAAACGAAACATATTCGTTTGGAGGTACAACTTATAGTACTCAAGGCACTTACGTAAAAACCTTAAAATCAGCTGCGACTGGTTGTGATAGTATCGCAACTTTAGTATTGAAGGTATCGCCCGCTTATCCGAATCAAATACTTAATACAACGACTTGTAGCAATCAACCTATCACGATTGGTACAAAGACATTCGATAAATCAGGTACTTATAAAATAGATTTGAAGACAGCATCAGGTTGTGATAGTATCATTACACTCAATCTGAATGTGAAACAGGCTTATGACAAAATTTTGAACGTCCGTAAATGCCAAGGCGAAACCTATACGTTTGGAACTGGTGCGGCATTGACAACAACTGGCCAATACAAAAAAGTATTCCAAGCGGCAAACGGTTGCGACAGTACAGTTACGCTCAATTTATTTATACCAATTTCACCAATAACAAGTACGGTTTCAAAAACTATTTGTGCTGGCGATAAAGTGATTATTGGAAAAGATACTTTAAAGACATCAGGTAACTATATAAAAACAATTAAGTCAGTAGCTGGTTGCGATAGTACAATTAACCTTACATTGACTGTAAGTACAAAGTTGGAAAATAACTTGACGAAGACACTTTGTTTTAATGAAAAAATAAAAATTGGTGCAAATACATACACAAGTACAGGCAATTATACAGACGTAATCAAATCTACGAGTGGTTGTGACAGTACCGTGAATCTGAAATTAACCGTTTTAGCTGAGTTGAAAAACACCGTAAGCAAAACGCTTTGTTTTGGCCAAACGCTTACATATCCAGGTGGCCCTTACACAAAGACTGGCACGTATAAAGTTGTTTTGAAATCAACAACTGGTTGTGATAGTACAATTACATTAAACGTGACGATTCCGACAAAGGCAAACGAAACCACGATTACTAAAAATATTTGTGGTGGCGATGTCGTAACTATCAATGGTGTAAATTATACCACAAGCACGAGCATCAAATTCGTTTCTGCCAATGGTTGCGATAGTGTTATCAACTTAGTGATCAATACATCAAAGGATTTGCAAGCTGCAAAAGATGTAACTTCCCCACAATGTGGCTCGGCTTGTAATGGCTCTGTTACGCTTACGCCAACAGGAGGTCTTCCTTCATATAAGATTATATGGAACACAGGCTCAGATAAATTTAAATTGACAGGACTTTGCGCAGGTACATATTCATATACCATTACTGACCTTGCAGGATGTAAAAAAGAAGAATCTGTAACTGTTGCACCGAATCCACCAATCGTAAAAACTTTTACGGAAAGTGTTTGTAAAGGTGCAGTATTCAAATTCGGAACAAGTACATTCACACAAAGTGGTAGCCAGACCTACAAAACAGCTGCTGGTTGCGATAGTACAATTACGGTTAATTTAACTGTTTTTGATGCTAATATTTCATTTGTAGCTTGTGGCGGCCCGAAAGGAACAGTAGATATAACTGCTACTGGCAACGACGCGCCATATACATATTCTATCGACGGCGGTACGACATTCCAAACAAGTGCAAACTTCAAAGATGTGCCTCCAGGCACAAAAACAATTGTTGTGAAAGGAAAATCAGGTTGCCAATTCACATTGCCAGCTGGCCCTTTCGTAATGTCTGCCACATCATTGACGATTACAGTCTTGGATAAAGGCACGCCTAAAACGACAGTTGTGTTATACACACCATCAACAACAAGTCCGATAACGGTCACTGCTGCAGGCGGAACACCAACTTATACTTTTGGTTGGTCTCCAGTAGATTTGGTAAAGTCAATCAACTTACCTATCACGACCAGTCCTGCGACAACGGTAGCCAGTGTCACAGATGCTTTAGGTTGTAAAGTATCTCAAAATATTATTTATACAGTTGTAAATGCAGACATCAAAATACCGCAGGCCTTCACACCAGACGGCACTGGCGATAAAGACAACGAAGTTTTCCAGTTGTATGATCCACAAGGAAAGATTGATTCTTACAATGTATTCAAAGTATATAGTCGTTGGGGCGAGTTGATGTATGATGCAGCCAAAGGTACAAAGTTGCCAGGTTGGAATGGCTCATTCAAGGGCGAACAACAACCTTCGGATACGTATATTTACTTAGTCGAATACCTTATAAAAGACAATCCGACACCAGTTACACTCAATGGAAATGTAACTTTATTGAGATAAAAATTACAATAATCATAATAAAAAAAAGTCGTTCAAATTTATTTGAACGACTTTTTTTATGGTCAATATATTTATAAAATAAAATTTATTAAAATGTATAAATATCTGATTTTTAATTATTTATAAAAATAAATAGAAGTATAAAATATTTAATTGCACTCAAAAGTTTGCCACTCCGATGGAAAGTCCCTCCTTTGGAGGGATTTAGGGAGGCCTTTGTTTAGGCTCACTACGACATATACTCCCAAGCCGAATGATACTCACCTTTTTGTTCGCAATAACTCAGAAAAGCATCATAAAATCCATTAGAGCCAACGGTATTACTGTCGCCGATGACGATTAGCTTTTTACGTGCGCGCGTCATGGCCACATTCATACGTCGAGTATCTTTCAAAAATCCAATATCTGACTTGGTGTTCGAGCGCACCAGCGATATATAGACCACATCGCGCTCTTGCCCCTGAAAACCATCAATCGTATTGATCGTAATTGGCTGTTTTTTCAAATATTCTTCATCGTTTATCAAGGATTCGAGATACGTGACTTGTTCGCGATACGGCGAAATAATTGCAATACTCGGAATTTCCTCATTTTGTTCTTCAAAACTTTTTAGAAACAAGTACAAATGTTCTCTCAAAATATGCGC
>JAYUJV010000380.1:0-6801 GCA_043764975.1 Saprospirales bacterium | reverse complement strand
GAGTATTTTGTACTTTGGTGGGCTTATTTTATTAGCGCAAGAACCTTGTTTTTGGCGTATCTGCACGAAAACTGCTCAAATATCGACCTTTCTGAATTGCTCAAAACCTTTATTTATGGTACTAGATTAGACCTTTCGGTAGCTGCTTATGTCTGTATAATTCCTTTTTTAATATTGATGTTTTCTACATTGAAAAAAAATGCTGAAAGCATAAATCGATATTTGAGGTTTTATAGCATATTTTGTATCGTTATTTTAAGTATAATCATTACTTTAGATCCCGAATTTTATGCACATTGGGGATTCAGAATTGATGCTTCGCCTTTGTTATCTTTTTTGAATCCGAGTGAATTATGGATTGAAATATCGAAAAGTCCGATTTTCATTTTATTAATCATATTTGCTTGTTTTGTTGCGTTTTGGAGTTACCTTTTTTCAAATATTATTAAAGAAAATGCAAGCGAATGGGTTGATATAAATATATATAAATGGTTGATAATAAATGTGTTAGCAGTTATTATTTTAATATTGCCTATGAGAGGTGGTTTCCAAACAGAGTCAATCAATCAAAGTGTCGTTTATTTTTCAAAGAACCCATTTTTGAATCATGCGGCATTAAATGTAACTTGGAATTTTGTCTATTCGCTCTTATATTCACGATTTAGTGAAAATAATCCTTATCAATATTACTCGAATCAGACGGCATTTGAAGTCAAAAATGAGTTATTTTCAAGTCAAAAAACAGATATTTGGCTCGTTGATACCATCAAAAATAAGCCGAATATTATCCTCATTACTTGGGAAGGATTTACGCCTAAAGTTGTACAAAAACTCGGTGGCAAGGCCAATATTACGCCGAATATGGATTCACTTTGCAAAGAAGGCGTATTGTTTAGTAATATATTTGCAGCTGGCGACAACGCCGAAAAAGGTATAATTGGTCTATTGAGTGGATTGCCGAGTTTGCCACAAAATAATTGGCTCAACGATGCTTCAAAGTCTGCCGATTGTCGAAGTTTTGCACGCGTTTATGATTTAATGTCGTACCGAACGGCTTTATATTGTGGTGGAAATATGGAGAACAATAATTTTAAAAACTATTTACAAACGCTTGATTTTCAGAGTATTGTACAAAAAAATGATTTTGAAGAAAAAGATTGTACGACAAAGAATGGCGTTTATGACCATGTTTTGTTTTCAAAATCTTTAAGAGATATGTCACTTTTGCGCACACCTTTTTTTGTAAATATTCAGACTTCGAGTAGCCAAGAACCATATCAAGTTCCTAAAAATTTGTCACGAAAAGACTATACAAAACTAAATGACGAAACCGAATTGATGCTTAATTCGATGAATTATACCGATAATTGTATCGGAGATTTTATTGCTAAAGCTAAAAATCAGGCTTGGTGGAACAACACAATTGTAATCATAACCTCCAATCAAGGTAATCGTTTGCCGACAAGCAACAATCGATTCGATGATTTTCGGATTCCTGTCTTGATGTTTGGTGGTGCCATGCAGCAAAGAGGCGTCGAAATAAGTACAGTTGGTTCTCAAAACGACTTGTTATTTACACTTTTAAGTCAGTATCATCAGGAAAAAAAAGGATTTGAATGGAGTAAAAATTTATTGAGTTCAAAAACAAAACAATCGGCCTATTTTGCTTTCCAGAATGGCTTTGGTTACGTAGAACCTTTCGGAAGTCTTTTATACGATGCGCTCAGTAACGAAATCGTGCAACAAAACGGCATCATGAATGATGAGCGTATAAAGCGAGCAAAAATTTTGGCTCAAGAAAGCTATAATTTATTTTTAAAAAAACAACATAAACATTGGTAATTAATACAATATTAAGAATTGCTGCTTGCTTGGTTTTGCTTGGTTTTGCTTGGCAACATTACGCTTGGGAAACACCGTATCGAGTGTTGTTGTGGGATGAAAGTTTCTTTTCGCCAATTGTAAAATATTTTGGCATCAGTTGGCAAGATTGGATTGGCGAAACACGATTCGACGAAGCGATTACGAAAAGTATAAAATGTCTTTCTATATTGTTTTTGTTAGGTGCAATGGCTTGTTTTGAGTTCAAAAACGAACATCGTTTTTTTAAAATATTTAAAAATATTGTCTTTATAAAATGCGCTTTTTTAATTTTATTAATCGCCATTTTGACTTGCAAAGACCAATTTTACAGGCCAGTTCAATTCCTTGAGTTTTCGATGCAGTGGACGATGCCTTTTTTTATTGTTTTTTATAATAAATTTAAAGACAGTAAATTATATATTTTATTATTGAAAATATGTTTGGCTTTAGCTTTCATTGCACATGGTTTGTATGCGCTCAATATGTTCCCAATACCAGCCAATTTTATCAATATGACCATCACGATTTTGGGTTGCAGCGAAACCTTTGCACGTCAATTTCTGTATGGAATAGGGTGGTGCGACATTATTTTTAGCATTTTGATATTTGTACCAAAAGTCAATAAAATAGCATTAATTTATTGCATTGTGTGGGGATTTGCGACTGCACTCGCTAGGATTTGGGCCAATTATTGCCTCGAACCAAGCGTGTTTACGTTTAGTAGATACACATTTGAATTTTTGATTCGTTCGGCACATTTTTTAGTGCCGTTGTGGTTGGTTTTGAAAAAAAAATTGATATTATGAATAGAAAATGCTAATATTGATTAAAAATACTTAAATTTGTAAAAAAATTGAAAAAAAATGCTTATTGCTAACCCAATATATGATGTCGTATTCAAATATCTTTTAGAAGATATTGAAATTGCTCGAGAATTGTTATCAACAATTCTTGGAGAGGAGATTATTAATCTTGAACTAAAGCCACAAGAAACGGCTACCGAACATACTTCATATAGCATAAGTATCATCAGGTTTGATTTCAAAGCAATCATAAAGACTAAAAATGGTGAAACAAAAAAAGTGCTAATTGAGCTTCAAAAAGCAAAGCAAGCCTTAGATGTTATGCGATTTAGACGATATTTGGGCGAAAACTATAAAAAAGAAGACGAGTTTTTGAATGATAAAGGCAATACAGAAAAGCAACCCTTGCCAATTGTAACGATTTATTTCTTAGGTTTTTACTTAGAAAATATCTTAAATGCTATTGTGAAAATCAATCGTGTATATCAAGATGTGATCACGCAAGAAATACTTGATGTAAAAGAAGACTTTGTAGAGTTGTTGACACATGATACTTATGTGATACAATTACGCCGTTTGACAACAACTACCAGAACAAAATTAGAGCAAGTTCTCAATGTATTTAGTGCAGAGTATAAAACCGATGATGAACATCAATTGGATTTTGTTGGTGATTTAGAAGAGCCTTTAGTCAAGAAAATGGTTACAAGATTGGGTAGAGCAATAGCAAGCGACGAAATCCGAAATATAATGGATGTAGAAGATGAGTTAGATCGAATAATCGGAAAAAAAGATAAACATATAGCTGAAATTGATTTGCGACTTGAACTTGCAGAAAAGAATGTAGCTCTTGCAGAAATAAATGCAGCCCTTGCAAAAAAAGAAGCTGATGTTGAAAAGCAAAAAGCTGAAATGGCTACAAAAAATGCTGAAATTGCAAAGCAAGAAGTAGAATCTGAAAAATTAAAAACTGCCCATTTATTAAAAGAATTAGAAGCACTCAAAGAGCAATTGAAGAAAAAGTAAATTACTTTTTTATTTCATTTTCATAAAAAGAAACTAAAAAATCCAAGTGTTTTTCTTTTTCAAAACGCTCATTTACGACCGTTCTGTTCGCTGAAACGTAGTTCCAACTCAGCATATCTTGCATACGATTTGCATATTGTGCAACGTCTTTTTCTGCAACCAAATAGCCATTCACGCCATCTTCTACCAGTTCAGGAATCCCGCTATGAAAGGTGCTAATAATCGGTAATTCCATCGCCATCGCTTCCATGATTGCGTTCGGAATCCCTTCTTGGTCACCGATAGATGAAGTGACGGAATGATGTAAAAAACAATGCGCATTTTCCATCAATGCCTTCGCTTCAGTTGGTGTCACAGAACCTAAAAATTCGACATTTTGCTCGACATTTAGCGATTTTACAAGCAATTTCATGTCATTTTGTAGTAAACCATCGCCTGCAAACTTCAAAACTGAATTATGATTTGGGTTGTTTTTTATAAATGCTGAATACGCATTTATGGTATAAATATGTCCTTTTTTTTCTGCAAAAGAAGAAACTTGTAAAAACACAAATGGCTTTTTCGGTACATTTCGATTCGTTCTTTCAAAAAAATTGACGTTCGTTCCATAATGCAATATTTGATATTTTTCTACTTTCCCTATCTTGGATTCAACGGTTTTTAACATTGATTTTGAAATAAAAATAGGTGTCACATCTTTGCGTGCGAGTATTTTTTTGAGCGTTTTTCTATATTTTGCACTCAACAATTTATGCGAAGCATCGAAACCATGAAAATGCAAAAATATTGGTGTTTGTTGCGCTCGAAAATTCAACAAAAAAATCCAACTTTCCCAACCGAAGTGCGTATGGATTACATCTGGATTAAAATCAACGACTGATTTTTTTATTTTTTTTGCAAATGAAAAATTTTGAAAACCCAATTCCCAATCCCA
Organism: Saprospirales bacterium; assembly: GCA_043764975.1. Lineage (GTDB taxonomy): Bacteria > Bacteroidota > Bacteroidia > Chitinophagales > Saprospiraceae > JAYUJV01. The sequence continues at coordinate 2,175 of JAYUJV010000380.1, read as the reverse complement.
ACCTTGCAAGGTTTTTCTGATTTTATGTTCTAACGTATTTTTTGAAAAACCGAGTACTTCAATGTTATCCATCGGAAAACGAGCTTCGTTTTCGCGATGCGTGGTCAGCACTTTTACATCATGTGACTTCGCCAAACCAGTTATTTCTTGATAAATAAATGTCTGCGTAATTGGAATAAAGTTTTTTACAAATACTAAGATTTTCATAAATTGGGTGTTTTATTTTTTGAAAGCAACAATCGAAAAACCAGTGTGCATAGTACTTTCTGAAAAGTTATTATTGACGTTGTCTGTTTTTAACAATATATAAATAATTGGATAACAGACGATTGAAAGTATAAAAGCAATTAATTTTGATTTAATACCTCGCTTGATATACAAACCCAACATTTGCGCCACCGCAGCATTCCAACCGCCATGCGCCTTGATAGTGATGTTTTCAAAACCAGTTTCTTCGAGCAAACGCGTGAGCGTGAACGGCGTGTAGCGAAACGCATCATGCGGAACTTCGTGCAAAGGCCACAAAAACGGAACAGTGCCGAAAAAAAATCCTTGAGGTTTCAATACTCGATTTATTTCGCTTAAAATTTGTTTTGGCTCAGGACAATGTTCGAGTACTTCGGTTGCAAAAGCGCAATCGATGTCGTTATTGGCAAGCGGAATTTTGTCGGCTTGCCAATAAATATCTGGCTTGCTACCACCATAATCAATGGCCGTTTCGATGTCGAGTCCGATATAGTTTTTGACATTCAAGTTGTTGGTTATCAGGTCTTTATAAGGCATACGGCCGCAGCCAACATCAAGTACATTGCCTTGTAATGAGCCGATATTGGATAATACAAATTCATGTATTTTTGAGCGAATATGAAATCGATCAATGTTTTTGCGAGTCAATCGGAGGTTTAAAAATGGATCCATTTTTTTAGTATTTCTTGTAAATTAAGATCTAAGTTTTTTCAAATAAGTATCAAACATAAGATTCAAATCAGTCGATATTTTATATTTTATTAATAAAATGATATATATTATACTGATAATAAACGCTTTATAACATAAATTGAATAAATGGTTTTCGCTATTCGGAATAAAATAAGCAACTGCAAAACAGAATAGACCAATGAGCAATAATTTCCAGGTCTCGCGCGTAAATGGACTTATTTTTATGATTTGCCGAATAAAAATGTATTTCGCAAGGTTATAAATAATCGATGAAAACATGATAGAGTATGCTGCGCCTGTTATGCCATATTTTGGAATGAGCATCAAATTTCCTATGATTGTCGTAACCGAAAGGATAACAATTGACCAAAAATTAAATCTATAATACTTTGAATATGCGGTTATTATGTCGTTTACGCCAGTAAACAAGTCAAAAAGTTTGGTTAAAGCAATAATCAAAACCGCTTGTTTGGCAACGAGCATTTCTTCGCCTTTCGGCATGATATAAAACAAATCTTCGATGCAAAAACACAAACCGATGAAGCACAATAATCCAAACGAAGTCAAAATAATAGATGAGCGTTTGTAAATCATTTCTATTTCTTTGAGGTTGTTTTCCTTCCATGCTTTTGCGATAATTGGCGAAGCAATGCTCGAAACCGCCGCATAAGGCACACCAATATTTAGTGCAATCAGCGAAGCTAAATGATAAATGCCAGTTTCAAAAAGATTTGACATAGAACCTATCATAAACGTGTCAATTCGGAGTGCTATCACGCTGCCTGCGCTACCAATCATACTATAAAATGCAAACGGAATTAATGGCTTTAATGTTTCCTTTTTGTAAATTTCAAAATTCGGTTTTAAGTGTAACTGATTGATTTTGTGAGTATAAAATATGATGAATGATAAATATAATATAAAATTGAATACAATGCCATAGATTACAAAATCCAACGAAATTTTTTCAGAAATGTATAAAATAAACAAAATTGGAAACGTAAATTTTATCATCTGATCCAAAGCAGAAGGTATGGCGATGCGTAAAAAATTGGTGCAATATTGCCTAAAAATTGTGATAAAAACGTACAATAAAAAGATAGGAATGATATAAAAAATGTATCTCGAATACAAATCAGATTCTTTAGATGCAAAGAATGTGATGATATTGGACTTGAAAAAAAGGAAAATAAGAAGAAAAAATAAACTTCCGATAGTACAAATACTCAATAAAAA
>JAYUJV010000379.1:0-6823 GCA_043764975.1 Saprospirales bacterium | reverse complement strand
ATTATCGCGCTTGATAAAAAAAGTATGATAAATATTGTTTTTTTCATTTTTTAAATATCTATTTGTCAGTAATAATTGATGTTACGCAACGTCTTTTTAGTTGACTCACTATAGTTTGATTCATCCGAACTATTTAGCTTGTCTTTTGTCACTTTTCCCCTACCCCATCCCGACCTTACCCAAAAGGGAAGGAGAAAAGAAAAAGTAATCAAAAAATCAGGTGCTCTGTATAAATTCCGTACTTTTTGCTTAAAATTACATAGGTGCAAAAAAAAGTTTGCAAAAACTCGTCGGCTTCGCCAGACTTCAAACAGTTTTCCGCTTCATCCGACTTCATTTTGCAAAAACTCGAATTCCTACAAGGCACAGCCCGAAACGTTCTAATTTAGAGTACAATTTAATGCTTGTTTTTATATTTTTAAAAGGCTGTGCGTAACATGAGGTAGTAATAAGGGGCGATACTATAAATAAGAAAACCAAATTTCAGAAAGGATTTTAAGTCACTGCTAAAAGTAGAATGAGCTGATTTTTTTTTGAACCATCCTATACACCATTGTACCCAACTTCATTGAACAGAGTAAAGTAGTTATATTTAAAATAACTGAGCAAACGAAAACATGTAAGTATATTGTTTTTTATTGACTTGAATCTATTCTATTTATTCCAAAATCACCGGTGCAAAAAAGCCACGCTAATTAAAATTTAAAGTGGCTTTTATTGCATCAAATACTAGAGATTAAATACTCTTAATTTCTGGTTAGTTTCACAGATGTACAAATAACTGGTTTGCAACAATTGGAACTGGCAACCAATTCGACAGGGCAACATTGTCCAATAACACAACCGCTTACATTGTTTGATGTGTAAGTATAAATCCCAACTGATTTAGCTATATAAGTAGCCCCTGTTGCGCCTGCAATATTTACACCATTCCGTTGCCATTGAATATTCGTTAATCCTACTATTACAATCTCAAGCGAGAGAGAATCTCCAGGACAAAAATTATATTTAGTATTTGTACTTACTACAGCAAGCTCATAATTTAATACTTTAATACATCCATTATTTGTAATTGTAACGGTATATGTTCCAGCCGATAAACCACTCAAATCTTTAGTTATCGCGCCATTTGACCAATTGAATGTAGTAGTTCCGTTTGCACCAAAAATCGTTAGATTGATAACGCCATCATTATTGCTACAAGTTGGTTGAGTTATTATTTCATTCGCACTTAAGTTACAACTCGGTTCGGTCACGACCGAACTACAAATTTTAGAACAGCCATTTGCATCGGTAACGGTAACGGAATATGTATTGGCCGTTAAGGCTGAAATGGTTGCGGTAGTTGCGCCATTCGACCATAAATAAGTATAAGGAGCAGTTGCGCCACTCGCCGAAACAGAAGCTGTGCCATCGTTTCCACTATTCAAAGTCACGTTTGTTTTAGTACAATTTATTGTTAAAATAGTTGGTTCACTGAGTGTGACAGTAGCGATTGTTGAACAAGCGCCATCGGTAACGGTCACGCTATAAGTCGCTGCGGATAAGGTAGTTAAGTCTTTAGTTGTCGCACCGTTAGACCAAAGGTAAGTTGGCGTTCCGACATTACCGTTTACGGTTAACGTAATTGTTCCATCAGCACTTCCGTTACATTTGGGGTTTGTGCTTGCGAGCGAAGATGTGAGAACGCACGCAGGTTCGGTCACGACCGAACTACAAATTTTAGAACAGCCATTTGCATCGGTAACGGTAACGGAATATGTATTGGCCGTTAAGGCTGAAATAGTTGCGGTAGTTGCGCCATTCGACCATAAATAAGTATAAGGAGCAGTTGCGCCACTCGCCGAAACAGAAGCTGTACCGTCGTTACCACTATTCAAAGTCACGTTTGTTTTAGTACAATTTATTGTTAAAATAGTTGGTTCACTGAGTGTGACTGAAGCGATTGTAGAACAAGCGCCATCGGTAACGGTCACGGAATAAGTCGCTGCTGCTAATGCAGTTAAGTTTTTAGTTGTTGCACCGTTAGACCAAAGGTAAGTTGGCGTTCCGACATTACCGCTTACGGTTAAATTGATTGTTCCATCAGCACTGGCGTTACATTTTGGGTTTGTGCTAGCGATTGAAGATGCGAGTACGCAACTTGGTTCGGTCACGACCGAAGAACAAGTTTTAGAACAGCCATTTACATCAGTAACGGTTACGGAATACGTATTTGCCGTTAAGGAGCAATGGAAGGAGTTGTTGCACCATTCGACCATAAATAGGTATAAGGAGCTGTTGCGCCACTAACCGAAACGGAGGCTGTACCATCGTTGCCACTATTTAAAGTTACGTTTGTTTTGGTACAATTTATTGTTAAAATAGTTGGTTCACTGAGTGTAACAGAAGCGATTGTAGAACAAGCGCCATCGGTAACGGTCACGCTATAAGTCGCTGCGGATAAGGCAGTTAAGTCTTTAGTTGTCGCACCGTTTGACCACAAATAAGTTGGCGTTCCTACATTACCGCTTACGGTTAAATTGATTGTTCCATCAGTACTTGCGTTACATTTTGGATTGGTGCTTGCGAGCGAAGATGTCACTATGCACGGAGTAAACCCAATATCAAATGTATGATTTACAGGTAATATAGCAGAAAAAATAAATGTAATTTCAGCGTTATTACCCACAATTTGAGCATCGCTGTCAATATTATCGCTTCCGTTGGAATTGGCATTTGAAATAGTCAATACATTAACACCTAATGCTGCTTGTTTGTTAGCGCCTGAAATATTTGGAATCCGAATGGTATAAGTTTCACCATCAATCAAGCCATTTTCGACCAAGCCATTTCTATCCGTGATAATTGGGTCAGCGCCAAGATTAGAAGTAAATAAATAGTTGGATAAATTTTGAGCTGTTGATGTTGATTGACCAACAGGTAAATTATCGTCAGCGTTTCCTGCTATTCCATCTTTACCTTTTGGCGTATATAATTCTACAAGTAAACCAGCGATTACTGTTTCTGAAGGATCTTGAAAACCATCGTTATGAGTATCTAACCAAATTCGATTGCCGACTTGTCCAACAGGTAATGGGTCGCTAATAATCTCTACATCTGTCAAACCACCTGCTTTTGCAAATGCGCCTGTACTTATTCCACCTGCGTAAAGGTCAATACCGTCTGTTTTTGCTCCATTGATATTACTCAACCAAAGTACACCACCTGCATTGACTTGTGTACCCGCAGCGTCCATAGCAGAAACCATAACATCGGTTTTACCACTTAAATATGCCAAACCTCCCTGTGAAGTTTCCCAATGCGTAACACCTGCCAAAGCTGGACCAATATAATTTTCGCCCCAATAAAATTCTTTTCCTCCTGGCCCAGTAGTTTGCAAACCCGTATAACCATTGATAGTCAAAGGATTAGACATGGAAGTTGTTTTTGTCCCACCTGTACCGTTGGTTATCCCGTTGTTTTCTAATGTCCAAGTACTAGCATTTTTTCCAGCACGAAGCACATCACCAGAAGAAACATAGCTTACTAAGGCAGCACCACCAGCTCCATAAGGCGCACCTGGTTTAAGATTTTCATTAGCAAATTGCAATCCACCTCTATCAATAAAGCCCAAAATCATATCTCCGCTGTTGTCAAACTCTATGTCAGAAAAAATTGGTTGTGCATAGTTTCCTCCACCTGCACCATAATTTTCATTGTAACCACCAACTTGTGTTGTCGTGTTGTAAGTACCTATCATTGTGGCATAGCTATCTGTCCAAGGTTTCCATTTTGCAGTTGAACCAAAATCACTATTACCACCTTGATTTTGTCGAAGATAATTTAAAGAAGCATTGAGTACCGGTGTAGTATTCCATGTATTTGTACTAGGTGTATATTCATAGACCCAAGCTGTAAGATTTGCGACGGTTGGTGTACCTGTACTTGCATCACAAATACCACCGACATACACTTTTTCGACACCCGAAACGTTGGATATTTTCAAAGCCCAAGGTCGCGCTACACCATTGGTGCAAGGCGAAGTAGTGAGCCAGGGCGCACCAGTCACTTCGATGGCTGTACCCGAAGCAGCACCTGTGGTATCAATGGCCATTTTATATAATTTTCTATCCGAAAGATTGACTACATAAAGTGTATTTTCATCAAGTGAAATATCTAAATCGCCCATTCCTGCTTTTCCTGCTTTTGAAAAGGCTTCGGTATCATAACTTTTACCATTAAGCGTAAGCGGTAAATCTGGCCTTGAAATTGTGCCAACCGTTGCACCCAAATCTAAAAACAAGCTTGTGGTAGCAGGTTTATAAGGATTAAATTTATATATCGCTCCAATACCATTTGGTCCAAAACCTGCATGACGACGAATTGCAGCAGACATATACATCATCTTACGCGTTTTTGAATACGCAAGTCCCCAAGTTGAACCAACTTGTCCTTGTGTTACGCTATTGAGTTTTACTCGACCACCATAATAGTTAAACCCAGTCAAAGCCAATGAATTTGCCGAAAGAGAACCTGTGCTAACGTGGTCTCCATTAACAAATGAACCCATAAATACAGATTCTGCGTGTTTATAGTAATCAACTGTTGTTGCCAATGCAAAGTTTCCACCTATATAGGGGGCTGTACGAAACTGAACGCTGCTAGAATTACCAGCAGAAGTTGAAAGGTAAATAGAACTAAAAAAACCTGTTGGGAAATTAGAAAACTCAACGCGATATGCTCCTGCTGTAAGGAGTAAGGTATAATTGCCTAAAGTATCTGTGATATTCGTTGCAGACAATACACCAGAACCATCAAAAGCCTTTACCGTAATACCGCTTAGCCCAGGTTCTGCAAAAGCTACGGTTTGTCGCTCTCCATCAATATTGTAATCATGAAAAACTGTACCTGTTATTTGTGCTTGAATTTTTTGATTCATACAAAGTAAAAATAAGCATAAAATTATTGCATTTGATAGGCAAGTTTTTTTCACGATGATTAATTAAAAATTAGAAAAATATTTTATGTTTTGGGCATACAAAAGTAAATATTTATCAATGTTAAAATATTTCGACATCAACATTTTGTGACATTAATTAATTAAAATAATTTTGTTAATAATAATTAATTATATTTTTAATTACTTGATAATCAAATTTTTATATTCATTGAAAAAATAATTATATTTTATTTACTAATTTAAAATGTATTTTTGTTACATAATTACCATTGTTAAATTAAATATAAAAGCGTATTCCAATAGCAAACTATTGGTAATAAATTGTAAAAAATAAAATTCCAATGTATTACTTTTCAAAGAATATTGAATTCTTATCACCTTAGAGTATGTTTGGAAATTAAATTTTGATTTTTTACAAATTTTAAAATAAAACACTTTTTTTGATTAAAACTTACTATGTTTTCAAAACATAGTAAGTTTAGCTGGAAACGAGCTTTTATGTAGCCCAAGTGAATTGGCGAAATAAAAGCTATAAACAATCAAAATGTAATTCAATTTGCTTTTTAATTTGCTATAAATTGATTTCTATTTTTATAAATTACTGATTATCAAATAATTATGACATTGAAAAAATTGTAAAAATAGAACTACAAATTTCCAAACATACTCTTAGAGTATTTTTAGCGCCTAATTTTTAGCATTTTTTCATATATTGACACAAAAAAAGCCTTGTAACGAATGTCGCTACAAGGCTTTTTTATCTTAAAATCTATATATTTCGATTAGAAGAAGTCAGCACGGAAGTCTTTAACTTTTGCTTTTTTCTTCATAGAATCAATCAAACGACCACGAACGGCGTTGCGTTGCTCTGTTGCAAATTGTGTTTTTAAGGCAGTCAAATCGGCTGGTAATGCAGATTGTGCTTTGTTATAAACACTCGCTACATACACTGCGTTGCGGCCTATAACTGGCTCAGTCGTTGAACCTTGTGCAAGTGTACTCAACGCACCAGACAACTTAGGTTCGTTACCCAAACCTTGGATATAAGGTGCACCAAATGCAATCGCTTTTACGGTATCTACTTTCATACCATACATGGTTGCGATGCCAGCCAAATCTTTTGAAGAACCAATTTTTGCTTTGATGACTTCTCCTTTTTTCACGTTTTTAACGTCAGCCATGATGTCTTCACGGATGTCATTCACGCTTGGCAAACCAGCTGGAAGGATAGAACGTAAACCTGCTACAACAAACTTACTTGTATAGTAAGCACCTTGTTCACGGAACTCGTAGATAGTTGGGAATACTTCGCCAACTTTTGCTTTGTATGCCGCGCGTACAATATCACGACTTGTTTCGCCAGTCATACCGCCGCCAATGTCGTAAGAGTTATCATCTACTGGATTTGAAACCTGCAAACCACCCAATGTTGGATCTGCTTCTGCCGCAGCTTTCAAGGCATCTACACTACGATTTTTTGTCAAAAATTCCTGAACTTTATCTTTTATACCATTAGTTGTTTCTTTCGATGGCTCTATTGGTTGATATACGTAAGCAATCTGCGCATAATCGCTGTTTTTATTCTTTTCAGTTACCTTTATAAGGTGTACGCCGAATTGAGTTTTTACGGTATAAAGTTTTCCGATTACAGAGTTTACGAAACAAGCGTCGTTGAACGGCTTTACCATCATACCTGGACCAAATAAACCTAAATCGCCACCTTTTGCAGCACTACCTGGGTCAGAACTGAAACGAACAGCTACTGAGTCAAATTTTGCTTTGCCCGATTCGATTAACACTCTCAAACTATCAATTGTTTTTTGAGCGCCAGCACCTTGTACCAAAATGTGGCTTGCTTTTACTGAATCTGGCATAGCCATA
>JAYUJV010000378.1:0-2559 GCA_043764975.1 Saprospirales bacterium | reverse complement strand
CGTCATGTAGAAAATAAAAGATCGAGTAGTATCGTGATTGTGGCGGAAAACGAGGAGTATGGAGGCGCTTTTCAGATAGCCGCAGATGCAAAAAAACGGTTGCCTGATTATGACATCAAAGTTACGATACTAGGACATATCCAACGTGGTGGTAGCCCAACGTGTTCGGATCGTGTGCTTGGTAGCCGCTTAGGTATGGAAGCCGTAAAAGCACTCGAAGACGGTGTACGCGGTGTCATGATTGGTCAGCAACACCACGATATTGTTTATATTCCATTTGCACAAGCCATCAAACACCACCTATCCATCAACACTTTGATGCTCGATTTGGTGGATACACTGGTTTAAATATAAAAATAATCATAAAAAACTTAGGCATTAGTAAATTAAATTTTCATAGCTTTTGCTAATTACTCGTTTTCAATAGGCAATAAACAATAAGCAAAATTTAGATTTCAGCATGAATGTATTGCTCGGTTTTTAATTGCTTATTGTCCATTGCTTATTGTGAAGGAAAATTCAATTAGAGTAAAGGGAAATTATTCTAATCCTTCAAAACAATGAGAAGTTACAAATAAATATTCAAAAATGAAAAATTATAGCCGTTACATAACCATCGGCGTTGTCTTGTTGTTGTTGGGTATTATCTTTTACTATTTCAGCAACATTGTTACCTACGTTTCCATCGCTTGGGTGTTGTCAATGGTTGGTTTACCGATTCGTGATTTATTGATGCACATTCGGATTGGAAAATACCGTTTTGGCGCAACAGCAGCCGCAATCTTAACCATGATTTGTTTCATGGGCTTTTTTGCGGCCATGTTTGCTTTACTAGTACCACCTATCGTAGATCAGGTGCAAAATTTAACTAATGTTGACTATAACAATGTCGAAAAATCACTTAGTCAACCGCTAAAACAATTGACTGACCTTGGGCATAAATACGGATTCGTGCCACGCGGCAAAACCGCTATGGAGCAGTTCCAAACTTTTTTTAAAGGTCAAGTAACCACCGAAGGTCTGACAAGCGTTTTCAACACCGTTCTTTCTACCGCCACCACTTTATTTGCAGGCTTGGTGGCCGTGATGTTTATCACATTTTTCTTTTTACAAGACCAAAGTCTTTTCGTTGGTTTTATGACTTCGGTTGTGCCAGCACGACACGATGATCGCGTGCGCGACACCATCGATGATATTCGTACTATGCTCACTCGATATCTTGGCGGTATTTTGCTCCAAATGTTTATTGTCAGCACGGTATTGAGTATTTTACTGTGGTCGTTTGGATCAAAAAACGTGCTTTTAATGGCGGTTTTGTACGGACTTTTCAATGTTATTCCTTATTTGGGGCCAATTATTGGCGCATCGTTGGGTTTGTTGATTACGCTTTCATCGAACCTTGATCAAGATTTTTATGCTTATACTTGGCCGCTGTTACTCAAAGTATTTTTGGCATATCCGATTATACAAATGCTCGATGGTTTTTTTATACAACCTTATATATTTTCCAAACGCGTACTCGCGCATCCGCTCGAAATATTTATTGTTATCTTGATTGGCGCAGATTTATTCGGCCCACTCGGAATGATTTTGGCGGTGCCGACTTATACCATTATCCGAGTGATAGCGCGCACGTTTTTTAGCCAATATCGCTTTGTGCAAAAACTAACCGAAACGCTCGACAACGAACTCGAAGACGACAAAAGCGGTGAAAAAGAAGGTTTGTAGGTTTAAAATTATCGGTTTAAGCGTACTCAACCCTTCAAGGATTTTAACGATATGAATCCGATTAGTCTTACCCTTTTCAAACAATGGCAGCGTTTTGAACGCTGCCATTGTTGTCGCTACTCACAATTAATTTTTTTCAAAAGCAATTCATTTTTATCTCAATGCCTAATAAAATGCGTACTTTTGTTTTAATAAAATTAAATTTGATTCGATTACTTATTTATGCTAAATATTTTATTTTATAAATAATTAATTATCAATGTATTAATAAAAAGAATAGTATTTTTTTTAATTCAAGATGAAAATAAAACTTGCAGTTATTTTTGGTGGCAAATCGCCTGAGCATGAAATTTCGGTCATCTCAGCTTTGCAAACCATACACGCAGCAGATACGAATCGCTACGATATTACGCCTATTTATATCTCAAAACAAGGCGTTTGGTTCACAGGCGAAGCCTTGATGGATGTCAAAAACTATAAAGATACGCCTAAACTTTTGGCACAATGCGAGAAACTACTCGTCAGTGTGAACAGCGATGAAGGCGCGTTGTATAAATATCCATCGGGATTGATTACGCTCAAACAAAAATTGGGAACGATTGACCTCGTATTACCAGTATTGCATGGCGCGCATGGCGAAGACGGTGTGTTGCAAGGCTTTCTGGAGTTGATGAATATCCCGTATGCAGGTTGTAATTTGCTTGCCTCGGCGATTGGTATGGACAAAATTACGATGAAAATCGTGTTTCGCCACCTTGGTTTGGCGGTTGTCGATTTTCAACATTTTTACTCAAAAGATTGGATCAATACGCCAGATATGGTTATCGACAA
>JAYUJV010000377.1:0-6838 GCA_043764975.1 Saprospirales bacterium | reverse complement strand
AGCGTGACATTGAGCAGTGGAGGCTCGTTGATGATCATGGTTACGGACTTATTGGTACATTTACAGGGGTTGTCGATGGTAATAATGATGGTTTCGGGGCCTTCGGCTATACCATCAGCAAAGGCAGTGACTGGTACTTGAATCGAGGTTTGTCCAGCTGGGATTGTGATGGTTGTCGAGATTGGCGTATAGTCACTACCAGGTGTTGCTGTTCCAGATATTACGATATTGATGACAACTGGTTGCGATAAATCTGTACCTTGACGTGTGAATACAAAATAAGCTGTTCCGCAACCTTCATAGACTACATTTGAACCTGATACGTTTGATACAGTAGATAGTAAGGCTTGACCACCTGCACTAAAACTACCTGCTTTAATAAATACTGCTGAGGCTAAGGCTTCATCAAAAATATCACAAATTGCTAATTTTATATGATAAGTTTGGCATGGTACAACATTTGCAGTGGCGGTTAATACAGTTGTATAAGCATCGAATTGACAATCGGCAACTGAAGCACTTCCTACTGGAACAGTTGGATTACCTGTACAATTTGCAACAGTCGTGTTACTTTTATAATATCCTATATTTTTAGTATGGTTTACATTATTGATAGATACGACACTGTTTCCTGTTGTTGTTGTGGGTAGTTTTGCAATATTCTGATTACCTGCAATACCTGAGCCACTTATAAAAAAACCAAACACATCATTAAAAGAGCTATTTGCATATTCGCAATATTCTTCTGAAGCAAACACATAATCAAATGAAACTGTACTTTGTGTTGGCTTGAAATCAAATTCAATTAGTTGCACATCTTTTTGAGAACCAGTAGTAAGGGTTGCTAAATCAGCGTCAGTACCTGCTGAAGCAACGTTTCCTCCACTTGCACTATTTTGATTGTTTGGGCCTGTTGCAACGTCAATAGTACCAGTACACATAATCAAGCCATTGTTGAAACCAACTGATGTACCACCATTTCCGAAAGTGCCTCTTGCTTGAGAATCTCCGCTAAATGTTACGTTCGTTACCTCGAAACAATCGCCGCCGATAAGTGTGTTTTTTATCAAATCTGTAACGGTTGGCGATGTACTTGTTGTAATAGCAGGAGCTAATATTCCTCTAGCAAGGTCTTCTTTAGTTGCATCAGGATTGTAATACACATCGGGATCTAAAGTGCGTTTATCTACACCACTTACTGATACAGTGATGGCTCTTACTGGATTTTTAACACCTTTATTTGTTTTTATAAAAAATCGAATACTGGTTTGTGGAGCAATAAACGTTATACTTTCGCCTTTTTGGAGCGTTTTGCCTGAGCCATAATATATTTCTCTATCCATGGCAAGCGTGTTGTCCATGCTACCTAATGAAATCGTAAATGCTTCATTGATGGCTAAGTTGCTGAGTTCTACTTCTTCGCTATGGTTGGCCATGACGATAGAAAAACGACCAATACCTGGCGTTAGCCTCAATTGATGCAAGATTGGTTCGCCTTTGGCAGGTTTGCAAACAGTATGTTTACTCATGAGTTGAGTAATTTTTGACTGTTGGTCCGCTCCTTTATTTACTTGTGGTTTACTGTTTATGACGTAACAAAATAACAGCACGCAAAAAGAAAGTACTAATCTACGCATAGCATAGTAGAGTTGAAAAAGTAAGAAAATTATTTTCTAGCTTGTAGCAAAAGCTACAACCAAATTGTGTTAGGTATTTTTAAAAGGAAAAGGTTGCAAATATAAAAAATATTATTTTAATCCTTGTCACAATTCAAAAATATTTATCTTTTAATACTCAATATTAACAACTAATATATCTATTCAGATTTTAATTTATATCATTATTTATTTTATTTAAATAATAAATATGTTAAATTTATATATTTAAAATGCTCATTACTTGTTTTATATGAAAATAAATAATATATTTGCACGTATAAATATTTATAGTATATAAATAAAAATTATTTTATAATCATTTTAAAATTAATTGATTATATATTGTTAAAAACATAATACGAATTTAAATTTTTTAAATTTTCTTTAATAAACAATCATGGCTAAAGTTTTAATTTGTGATGATAATCAAGCCATACGTCGAGTACTAACAGAAATAATCGAACTGGATAAACATGAAGCTATCGTAGCAATAGATGGAGTAGATGCGTTGGAAAAAATAAAACTAAACAATCCTGATTTAATTCTCTTGGACATCAAAATGCCTAAATTGGACGGTTTTGATGTACTCGAAACACTCCAACAATTATCGAATAAAATCCCGATTATTATGATTTCGGGACAAAGCGATGAAGTTTTGATTGAGAAATGTAAGCGATTAGGCGCTTTTGATTATATGATGAAGCCATTTGAACTTGAACTTTTTTTTGCATCGGTTAGAAAGGCACTTATTAGAAATGAAAATTAATAGATATATTAATTTTACATATTTAAATCGTTCATTATTTGATAAATATATGAAAATAAAGATATATTTGCACATATAAAAATAAATTACATATAATTGAAACTTTACTACGTAATTGGCGTAAAATTTGCTGTTTATATGTTAATAAAATATTAATATGTTTTATGGTAATTCAATAAATGATTTATCTTATTTATTGTGTCACCCCTTATTATAATCCTACTTTTAAAAGATTAAACAACAATTATGGCTAAAATTTTAGTATGTGATGATCAGGAGGCAATTCGTCGTGCGCTAATCCAAATGCTTGAGTTAGATCAGCATGAGGTTTTTGAAGCTGCTGATGGCATAGAGGCAATGGTTCGTATAAAGCAGCACAATCCTGATGTGGTAATTATGGACATCAGAATGCCCAAGATGGACGGTATGGAAGCCCTCGAAAAATTGCAACTCATCTCGAATGACATTCCGATTATTATGATTTCGGGTCATGCTGATATTGATGTGGCTGTGGAATGTGTCAAAAAAGGAGCTTTTGACTTTATTGCAAAGCCAATGGACATCAATCGTTTGCAGATAACGATCAGAAATGCGCTCGACCGTAACAACCTTGTTGTGAAAAACAAGACGTTGGTTCGTCGTGTTACGCAAGGTAAAATACAAGAAATGATTGGTGGTAGTACTTCTATGTTGATGCTGAAAGACGAGATACAAACCATCGCTAAACACGATGCGCGCGTATTGATTAGTGGCCCAAATGGTTCTGGAAAAGAACTCGTGGCGCGTAGTATTCACTTGCAAAGCCAACGAAATGATAGACCTATCGTTGAGGTAAACTGTGCGGCGATACCTTCCGAGTTGATCGAAAGTGAGTTGTTCGGACACGTAAAAGGCTCATTTACAGGTGCTTACAAAGACCATACTGGTAAGTTTGAGCAAGCAAATGGCGGTACCCTTTTCCTCGATGAGATTGGCGATATGCCACTTGCGGCACAAGCAAAAATGTTGCGTGCATTGCAAGAAGGCAAAATCACGAAAGTAGGTGGCGATAAAGATGTAAAAGTAGATGTACGCATTATTTCGGCGACCAATAAGGATTTGGAAAACGAAATTGCAGCAGGTCGTTTCAGAGAAGATTTGTTTCACCGTTTGCAAGTTGTGCCGTTGGTTGTGCCTTCGCTCAATGAACGCCGTGATGATATTCCGATGTTGATTTCGCATTTTTTGACGTTGCATTGCAACGATGAAGGTGTTCAAGATCGCGCATTTACACCCGAAGCCATGAAGTTGATGGAAGAATTTAATTGGACAGGCAATATCCGCCAACTCTCGAATGCCGTCAATCGTTTGGTTATTTTGGGTAGTCCCGAAATCACTGAATCCGAAGTAAAACGCCATGTGACACTTTCGGGCAGAAACGGTATCAGAGCCAATACGAACATCACGGACGTGTTTACGATGTTTCAGACACAAGACGAAATGATGCGTTTTGTGGAAGACGAATACATCAAATTTCAGAGTTCTAAATTGTAATTAAAGTAATTAAGAAAATTAAAGTAATTAAAGAAATAATTATAAATACAGAAATTAGATTAATATGCTGTTTATCAGTATTTTATAAATAAAAAAACCTATCAATTGTAAGATTGATAGGTTTTTTGTTTATATGTTTTCCATGCCTTCTTTTTCAAGCAATTGCTTTAAATTAAGTGGAAAACCAAGGATTTCAATATCGTCGGACTAATTGACTGTTATCCAATTTTGAGCTTGTTTGGCGACCAATATTTTTTTACTATTTGTAAAAATCCAAATGACTTGCTCTACACCAAAATCTAACATTTTCTGCGTTTTTGTCAAATAATAATCCATACCTTCTTCGCTATTCAAATCTGCTTTTGTATCTACTTCAATGATTGCTTTTGGTGCAAAATGTAAATATTTATTTTCGATATGCTTAAAATCAATGTCTTTTTTGTCCAAAATAGCAAAATCGATAGAAAGATTATCATTATGACCTAAATGAAAACCACCTTCACCGCCTAATGCAAGCAAATGCGGAGGTAAAATGTTATCAAAATACTTCGTAACATATTTTATAATCATCCATTGAAATAGACCGTAACCCTTGACGCTTCCTAAATTTTGCTTATTGTTCAAAACCTTTTCATACCCTTTATAGTAATAATGTTTCCCATTTATGGTTTCATAAATGAGTGCTTCGGGTATTTTACGCTTCCGCTTAGGTGGATTTAAAACAGCTATCATAATAATTTTTTACAAATATACAGATTACTTTTTTGTTTTCAAAATATTTAACCTTCCAGAATTTGCGCTGTATGGTTTTTGGTATCTACTTTGTCAATCACGCGCTCGATTACACCATTTTCATCGATGATAAAAGTAGTTCTTTTCATGCCGATACTCATTTTACCCATAAACATTTTTTCGCCCCACACACCGTATTGATTCGATACAACTTGTTCTGTATCAGCGATTAAGGAAAAAGGCAAGTCGTATTTTGATATAAATTTTGTATGCTTTTTGGCATCGTCGGCACTCACGCCTACCATCGCAAAACCTTTACCGAGCAGGTCTTCATAATTGTCGCGTAAGTTACAAGCAGCAGCTGTGCAGCCAGGCGTATCATCTTTTGGATAAAAGAAAAGGATTAGTTTTTTACCTCTAAATTGTTGTAAATCAATCACTTGGCCATTTTCGTCATTACCAATAAAATTTGGCGCGTTGTCGCCTACTTTCAAAGTTGTCATATTGTTTAGTTTGTAGCTATTTGCCTTGTTCCGAATGAAATTATATTTACGAGATTTTGCTTAAAATTATTGAGCAATTGACAATAAGCAATTTGCAAATTTTGCGTATTGTTTATTGTCTATTGAAACGAGTAATTTTCCAAACGACTATTTTACCATTTTTCTGTACTTTTGCCTGTAACTCTAAAATTTAAAACCTCACACCCATACCAAAAGTACAAATCGGCACACCATAATTGCGTCCGCCTTTTGTGGTTTCTGATGTTTCGTTACTGTCAGTTTTAGTTGATGAAGTACCCGAATAATTAGCAATATTCCAAGCCGTATCGACTGAAAATACGTACGTTTTTGAAAGATTTAAGTGCAAACCTGCTAACGGACTGATGCCATATTCATGAATTGTTCCATGTTGTTCATCAACCACACCTTTTAGGACAGAGTTCAAGTTAGCATACTGGTAATAAACATCTAAACCGAAATAAGGTTGTAAAAAGTACTCTTCATTGAGCAAGCGATATTCAGCACCAACACGAGCTACAATGGTATAAACGCGATCTTTGGGTCGATCGGCCTTTGCAATTTTCTTGTAATTATCAAGTGTATTATATGAATTGTACAAAATGGCTGCTTTAAACAATACATCGTCTGTGTAATAATATTTATAACGCAAGCCACTAATCGTACTGATTGCATTTTTGGGTTTCAAGATAGATCTACCTTGAAACGGACGCTCATAAATTGTCATGGCATTGAAAATGAGTTCGCCGTTGTAGTTTTGTGCGGTTATATTTTTAGCAAATAAAAAAAGCAATACAATTGTAAGCGTAAAAATTTTAAATTTCATAAATCTATGTTTTGAAAAATATTTTTAATAAATAAACGCATTTTACTTTGTAAATCGCAAAATATTAGCGTAATTCGTACTTTAATAATAAAATGCAAAAATAGCAATTTTTAAAGTAAAAACTCGTAACAACTTAGGCATTTATACAATAGGATAAAAATTGTAGTTTTTTATGTAATTCATCGTACAATTAACAATAAGCAATTTGCAATAAGCAATAGGCAAATTTTACTCGAAAGTAGTTGTCAATTGCTAATTGCTCATTGAATATTCAAACGATACATCAAAAAAACTCTAAATTCAAGAATAACAAAAGAACTAAATTACTAAAAATACCACAAAACATGAGCTACGAATCAAAACCTTGGCTAAAACTTTATCCTTCGGTAATTCCTGCCGAAATATCGACCACGACTTATGTCCGTTTGGTGGATATGTTCGAGGAAACGTTTAAGAAATATAAAACGCAAGATGCGTTTTATTGTATGGGCAAAAATCTGACTTTTGAGGAACTCGACCAAAAATCACATGATTTTGCAGCTTATTTGCATCATATCGGTATGAAACCTGGCGACCGCATTGCGCTGATGATGCCCAACCTTTTGCAATATCCGATTGCGCTCATGGGCGCATTGCGTGCAGGTATGATTGTGGTAAACACAAATCCGCTTTATACGCCGCGCGAAATGAAACATCAATTCAATGATTCTGGTGCAACTGCACTTGTGATTTGCGAAAATTTTGCCTCTAATTTTCAACAAATTGCTGCCGAAACGAGCATAAAACACATCATTACGGCTTC